>WTJN01000026.1:9018-14956 GCA_011526265.1 Candidatus Arcticimaribacter sp.
AGGTTCATCGGTAGTAGAACAGATCTGGGGTCTGTTACATTGTCTAAAGTAGTAAAAAAATGGGAAAGCTGTTTTGTGGAATTTTTGATTAAGTGTTAGGGTGTCAATGTCTCGATGAAATGAATCAGCACCTTAAAACTCCGAAGTAAAATGAAACAGCACGCTGGGGTATTTTTGTTGGGTCATCTGTAGGGAAAAGGCTGAGTCGGCCAAGAATACCAATTGTCCGGCTTTGTCGATGGCCAAAAATTTCTGTTTCACACGTTTAAACTCGGCAAATTCGCTGTTGTTTTCGTCTTCGGCTTCTACCCAACAGGCTTTGTGAACATTCAGGTTTTCATAGGAGCATTTGGCCCCGTACTCGTGTTCCAAGCGGTATTGTATCACATCAAATTGCAAGGCACCCACGGTGCCTATCACTTTGCGGTTATTCAGCGAGAGGGTAAACAACTGCGCAACACCTTCGTCCATCAATTGGTCGATCCCCTTGTTGAGTTGTTTGGCCTTCATGGGGTCGGCATTGTTGATGTAGCGAAAGTGTTCTGGCGAAAAGCTAGGAATTCCCTTAAAGTTAATCTGCTCCCCAGCAGTGAGGGAGTCTCCAATTTTAAAGTTCCCCGTGTCGTGAAGTCCCACAATATCTCCCGGGTAGGAGATATCCACGATCTCTTTTTTTTCTGCAAAGAAGGCGTTGGGACTGGAGAACTTCAGTTTTTTGTTATGGCGCACATGCAGGTAGGGCTTGTTGCGCTCAAAAGTCCCCGAAACAATTTTTATAAACGCCAAGCGGTCGCGGTGGTTGGGATCCATATTGGCGTGAATTTTAAACACAAAACCACTGAAGTTTTTCTCGGTGGGATCAATTTCGCGTTCTTCGGCTTTTTTGACCAAAGGTGCGGGGGCAATGTCGATGAAGCAATCGAGTAATTCTTGCACCCCAAAGTTGTTGAGGGCAGAACCAAAAAACACCGGTTGGAGCTTTCCGTCGAGGTAGTCCTTTTGATCAAACTCGGGGTACACCCCTTCAACCAATTCCAATTCTTCTTTGAGTTGGTCGAGGGCGTTTTGCCCGATGGCTTGCCCTAGGGCAGGGTCGGTCAAGTCGTCATAGGCCACGGCTGTTCCTTTGTGTTGTTTGTCTTCTTCCTGAAACAACTGCACGTTTTTTGTCCAAATATTGTAGATGCCTTGAAAGTCATAGCCCATCCCAATGGGGAAGGTGAGAGGGGTTACACGTAGTCCCAGTTTTTGTTCCACTTCGTCCATCAAGTCGAAAGCGTCTTTTCCTTCGCGGTCCAGTTTATTGATAAAAACAATCATGGGAATCTGCCGCATTCGGCAGACTTCAACCAACTTTTCGGTTTGTTCCTCCACCCCTTTGGCTACGTCAATCACCACAATCACACTGTCTACGGCGGTGAGGGTGCGGAAGGTATCTTCGGCAAAATCTTTGTGTCCTGGAGTGTCGAGGATGTTAATCTTTTTGTTCTTGTAGTAAAAAGCCAAAACCGAAGTGGCTACCGAAATCCCCCGTTGACGCTCAATTTCCATGAAGTCACTGGTCGCTCCTTTTTTGATTTTATTGGATTTTACTGCCCCGGCTTCTTGAATGGCTCCTCCAAACAACAACAATTTTTCGGTCAGTGTAGTCTTTCCGGCATCCGGGTGGGAAATGATGCCAAAAGTGCGGCGTTTTTTTATTTCTTCGAGGAACATAGGTGCGCAAAAATTTTGTCAAAAATACCACTATATCTCGGATGAGCAGGCGATAGAAAATAGGATTTTGACAATTTTATCGGTACTTTTGAAAGGCAATGAAAGAAGAAAAAGTGATTCTCGTCAACGCCAACGACGAACCCTTGGGGCTAATGCCCAAAATGGAAGCGCACGAAAAAGCCGTTTTACACCGCGCCTTCTCCGTATTTATTTTCAACAATAAAGGTGAGCTAATGCTGCAACAACGCGCATTGCACAAATACCACTCTCCTGGGTTGTGGACCAACACCTGTTGCAGCCACCAGCGCGACGGAGAAAGCAATTTGGCGGCAGGCGCACGACGGCTGCAGGAGGAAATGGGCTTTGTGGTTCCACTCAAAGAGGTGTTTAGCTTTATTTATAAAGCCCCTTTTGACAATGGCCTTACCGAACACGAACTGGATCATGTAATGATTGGGACTACGGAAGACCCACCCGTGATCAACCCCGAGGAGGTGGCCCATTGGAAGTGGATGTCCATGGACGCTTTGGCCATTGACATTCAAGAAAACCCCCAGTGCTACACGGCTTGGTTTAAAATTATTTTCGACCGTGTGCACAACCATTTAAAAAAAAGCTATGAAACGAGTAAAAGTTAGCCGCAAGGCACATTTCAATGCCGCGCATCGGCTGTACCGTAAAGACTGGACCGACGATCAGAATTCCACCAATTTTGGCAAATGTGCCAATCCGCATTATCACGGACACAACTATGAATTGATCGTGAGTGTGACGGGCGAAATCAACCCCGCAACGGGCTATGTGATGGACATGAAAGTGCTGAAAGATCACATTAAATCTGAAGTGGAAGACGCTTTTGATCACAAGAATCTTAACCTTGAAGTTCCCGAGTTTGCCGATCTAAATCCTACCGCTGAAAATATTGCGGTGGTCATTCACGAGAAACTAAAACCTATTCTTCAACCCGGACAAAGTTTAGAGGTGGTGCTCTACGAGACCCCCAGAAATTTTGTTACTTATTCCGAATAAAATGCCACTACAAAAAGGAGATCAAGTTCCTCATTTCGAATTGCAAGACCAAAACGGAGAACTCTTTTCCAGTTCCACCGTCATTGGGAAAAAACCGGTGGTTGTCTACTTTTATCCCAAAGACGAAACCCCTGGCTGTACGGCAGAAGCCTGTTCGTTTCGCGACAGTTATGAGGATTTTTTAGCACTGGGTGCAGAAGTTATCGGTATCAGCAGCGATAGCATCAAAAGCCATCAGCGCTTTGCCAAACGCCATCAGTTGCCGTTTATCCTTTTGGCAGACACGCAAAAGAAAGTACAGCGCCTGTTCAAGTTGCCAAAACTGTTGTTTGGTCTCTACACCAAGCGCATCACTTTTGTCATTGATGCATCGGGAAAGGTGATCTATGTGCACGACAGTATTTTTGCCAATTCACACATCAAAAAAGCATTGCGCTCCCTCCAAAAGTAAGTTGACTATTGCATCGATTTTTTACCTACTTTTAACAAAAATCAAATTCATCATGCCAAGCAAAAAACAACTCAAAAAAGA
The DNA here is from genome assembly GCA_011526265.1 of Candidatus Arcticimaribacter sp. Classification (GTDB taxonomy): domain Bacteria; phylum Bacteroidota; class Bacteroidia; order Flavobacteriales; family Flavobacteriaceae; genus Arcticimaribacter. The sequence goes on from WTJN01000026.1 coordinate 12,296, forward strand.
AATCAATGATATTTTAGGTGCCCTCATCGAAGAGGTGTACGTCAAAGAATTGTCTACAGAAAAATTGGACCTGAGCAAATCCGAAGCAATTATTGATGAAGCCATTGCTTTGTTCGATGAGTTGATTCAAAGCATGCACGCAGCACCAGAGCAAACGGCCAAGCAGCACTTTAAAGCCATTCGTTTGCAACTGACGGAGAAATCGTCTGCAATCTCAGCAAAAATCGAGGCGTTATAGGGATTTATTCAGCGGACTCTTTTATTCTGACCAGTTCTTCCTGGAATAATTTTCCGTATTTGGATTTTTTGACCTCGTCGCTCAGCTTATTGTAGAGACTGTCGAGAAAAAGAGGTGCAGCGTTGTTGACCTCAAACCGACCAATGTAGGCGGCCACTTCCTTGTCTGCATTGTTCATGGCAAAGTTGAGTGCAAATAGATATTTGCGTTTGACAAAGTTTTTGTTGGTTGCTTCCCATTTTGCATTGCGCTCGGCGTCGGTCATCTCCTCTTGATCTTTGAGGAAGTTCTCGTAATTCGTTAAGTTTTGGTTGTTGAATTTCCGCATAATGCTTTCATATTCTTCCCACAACTCTTGGTTTTCAGACCCTTCGATTTCAGCACTGCTACTAAATGTTTTGAGGCGTGTATTGATCGTGATATCTCCTTTCTCACCAAAGAAAAGAATCTTCTCAAACAAGCTGTCATCCATCTTGAGCGTAAGAAGATAAAATTCTGGATCAATGATATCGTCCCCTAGGGTGAAAGTGTTCTCGCCGCTAATGGCAATGGAGTCCACGTCCACCAAGAGGGTGTCTTCCATTTTTTGCAGGAACAATTGCCCTTTGCGCAATCCGTCGATTTGTCCACTGATGGTCATTGATTTTTTGGTGGGAGTGGAGCAGAATGTCAGGAGGGTTGCCAGCGCAAGAAAGATTGTTTTTTTCATGAAAAGTTGTTTAAATACTTAACCAATAAGTGAGCTTAAAGGTAAGGCTTCTGACTTTTGGTGCCAAGGTTGTTTCGGCAAAATAATTGTCGTTGTACACCAAATAAAAATCTGAAAGCGGAGCAAATCGCCATTGTAAGCGGGAATTGATGCTGAAATTTTCGGACTGTGAACTGTACTGAATGAACGTATTCCAAAAGACACTTTTGCTGAAGGTGTAATCCAGTTTTGGCCCAATCAACCACAACTCGCCAGAAGTATAGGGCGCCGGGAATGTTATTTTGTCATAGTTGACCCGCAGGCTACCACTAAATCGAGGTTGCACCCTCACCGAAACTTGAGAGCGAATCGATAAGCGTTGCCCGTTGTAGAAATCACCAAAGCTCGCTTGAACATTGTAGTTGATCGGCTTGCTAAAATTGGAGCGATAATTGAGTTCAAACCCATTGTAATAATACCCTGTTTCAGCGGGTAGCCCAACAGCGTCGTCTTTTCCAAGCGGATTAAAATCGTTGGTCAAGTAGGTGTAGCGACGGGAGTAATCCAGTCGCAATTCGGATTGATCATTGAAAGAAATTTCGCTGCGCGTTGAGATACTTCGATCGGTCACCAATCCATTGGTCGCCGGTTTGTCCACGTAAAAAACAGACTGGCTTAATTCGATGGAGCGAATGGTTTTTCCATCGATCCAAAAGCGGTGTCCATAGCGAAAGAATTGTTTGAGGATGTCCGTTCTTCGGATGAATCCTAAATCGGATTGAAAGCCTCCTCCAATGCGGTTGGTGTTGTATACCGCGTTGTGTTTTCGGCTATTGTGTTCCAAACGAAACCCGGCGGAATAACTTTCATCTTCTTGGTCGGGGACAAACGATTGATGCCAGTACGTTCTCCCGGTCCATTGATTGTTTTTCGAGGCCAGATTATAATCCATTCCCACCACACGGTTGAAGGTGGTCTGATCGGAACTTTCAATGTCGTCTCCCGTTTGTTGACGATTGATGAAAAAGAACCCCAAGTTGGAGCGGCTAAACATTTGCTGTTGCAGAGTAAAAACGGTATTGTTGTTGGCCGCGATCCCGTTGGTGGCGTCTTCTGCGGTTTGCATATTTAAAAACCCGAGACGTAGTTTGGGGTTGATTTTACCGCTCAACCGTGCACCGGCAATGATTTTATTTTGAATGGTATTCCCATCAAGGTCTTTGGCCACACCAATCCTTCTCGAGAAGAAAGGTTGTGATTCTCGGTTGTCTCCAAAGTTGTCAAACAAATCACTGTTCTGAATAAAAAATTGTCTTTTTTCCGGCAGTCTAACTTCAAACCGCGTCAGGTTGATGATTTGGTCGTCGACTTCAACTTGCGAAAAATCGGGCTGCAAGGTAAGATCCAAAATCATTCCATCGCCAATACTCAGTTTCGCATCTCCACCAAACGAGAAGTCACTGCTGTTGTCATTGGCTTCGAAGTCTTTGGCTGTAATCCCGCTGATGAATGGAATCAGTGCGACGGGGGTTTTGGCTTGGGGTAACTTTTTTTCAAACTGCAGTGTTTTCATAAACGCTAATCCCGCAATGATCTGGTTGCGTGGTACATTGGCCCAAGTAGAAATGCTGTTTTCGGCCAATTCGGACCGGTAAACATTCACCCGCCATTGTTCTATGTTGTCGGGATAGCGGAGACTAGCCAATGGAATTTTCATTTCACTGATGTAGCCGCC
>WTJN01000026.1:15056-27340 GCA_011526265.1 Candidatus Arcticimaribacter sp.
TGTTTGTCATACATGAACTTAACTTGTGTTTGTTGTTTGGCTTGCAGCGTGTCGGAAGGAAAATATTCCCAAAACGGAGAGGAGGGGGTGAGGGTAGACCATTGTTGGTCGATCTCTCCGTCGATAAGGATGGGTGTTTCGGTATATTTGGCCAAAGCATCCGCTTGCGCCCAACAGGTCCATTGAAACAGTAAGAGTCCAAGTGTAATTAATTTTTTGATAGCAGTCAATTTTTTTAATTCGACAAATTTAACCAACCTAGCGGAATTATTCTCAGGAATAGATAAACTCCGTTTATAGATCGATAAGATTCTTCTTTTTTTGTTTAGGCTTGCTCTTTATAGCCATGCGATGACTAGTGAATCAAATTTCTAAAGGTGAGATTGATTCGGCTGTCAATAGGCTTCGTTGTTTTAGGAATTTGATGGAGCCAGTGGTGCTGCATGGGCCCTTTCATAATGAGTAGGCTTCCGTGTTTGAGTTTGATTTTATAGCGCTGCTCTTTTTGCCGTCTGTGTTTGAGGTGAAAATACCGTTCTTCACCCAAGCTTATTGAAGCGATTGTTGGGTTGAGACCAAGTTCTTTTTCGTTGTCCGCGTGCCAACCATTACTGTCTTGTCCGTGTCGGTATAAATTCAATAATACCGCATTGTATTGTGCATCGTCAACCGTTTTAATTTTTTGGAGGATCTCGTTCAGTATTGGTGTGAATGACAGGGGCTTGAGAGTGAGGTTGGCGTAGGTGTAGCTTTTTTGTTCTACAGCGTGCAAAGCCGTGAGGCGCGGCTGGTCGTATTCTTTTCCAAAAACTTTGATTTTCTCTGCTTTCCACGGTGTTTCATCGTTCAATTTTTGATAAAGAAAATCGGCTTCTTTTGAGGTATAAAAATAAGGGAAATATTCGATCTCCGCATCGGGCAAGGTCACCGGAAAAAGAGAAGATTCAAGAAATAATTCTTGCATTTTTTATTGCAAGGTAGCAATAAATTATACCAGGCTAAAAAGCGAGAGGATAAGCGTGATGAGGTAAATCAATAATTCTATCATAACAATTGTTTTGGGTGCGTTTCCACAAAAGTAAGGATTTTTTAAACTTAAACAAAAAGGGAGGTGAACCCTCCCTTTATTGTTATTTGATCAAATCAACGCTGCGTTGAATGAACTTGGTCAAGGCTTCCCCTTTGAGTTGGTTTTGTGATAGTCGTGCCAAGTCTAATGCCTGTTCGATCAATCGGTTGCGTTTTTTTTCGGTACGCGTATTGAGGATTTGTCCCACCAAAGGGTGATTGACATTCACCACCAAATTGAACATTTCAGGCATGTTGCCAAACATGCTGTTGCCGCCAGATTGTTGCATTTCCTTCATTCTACGCATGAATTCGGGCTGAGTCAACACAAAAGGCAGTTGCGCACTATTCAGTGCTTCAAGCTGCACGGTGTAGCTTTCTTTGGGAACAACCGCTTCGATGAGGGGTTTGAGTTTTTCTTTTTCTTCCTCGTTGAGTTGTGAAGCAATCGCTTCTTCTTTTTTTATCAAGTTTTCAATGGCATCTCCGTCCACGCGAACAAAACTTAGGTTATCGTTGGCCCCTTCAAGTTTTTGAATCAAATGCGCAACGATGGGAGAATCCAATAACAAAACCTGATATCCTTTTTCTTTGGCCGCCTCGATGTAGGCATGTTGCTCTTCTACGTTTGATGCATAGAGGAGAATGTGTTTATCATCTTTATCCGTCTGAAGATCTTTGGTGGCCGTTTTAAGTTCCTCAAAAGTAAAGTACTTTTCATCTACCGTAGGGTATAAACAGAACTTATCGGCTTTTTCAAAGAACTTGTCTTCGGAAAGCATACCATATTCAATCACAACCTTGATGTCGTTCCACTTTTGCTCAAAACTTTGGCGGTCTTTTTTAAAGAGACTGTTGAGTTTGTCGGCGACTTTTCGAGTAATGTAATTGCTTATTTTCTTTACTGCTCCATCGGCTTGAAGGTAACTTCTAGAAACATTGAGAGGAATATCTGGCGAGTCGATTACCCCGCGTAGTAGCGTCAAAAATTCGGGGACGATCCCTTCGACATTGTCGGTAACAAAAACTTGATTTTGGTACAACTGAATACGGTCTTTTTGCAAATTGAGATCGTTGTTCAATTTTGGGAAATAAAGAATCCCAGTCAGGTTGAAGGGGTAATCCACATTGAGATGAATATTGAACAAAGGTTCTTCAAACTGCATGGGATACAATTCGCGATAAAACGCACGATAGTCTTCTTCTTTCAGTTCGCTGGGCTGTTTGGTCCAAGCGGGTGAAGGATTATTGACGATATTGTCCACCGTTTTCGTCTCTGGTTTTGCGTCTTCTGCTGCGTCTTCAGGCAAGGGAAGCGTTTCTTCTTTGGTGCCAAACTTGATCGGCACTGGCATGAATTTATTGTATTTATTCAGCAAGGCACTGATGCGTGCTTCTTCCAAGAACTCCTTGGAGTCCTCATCGATATGAAGAATAATTTCAGTGCCACGTTCGGTTTTGTCGTGCGCTTCAAGGGTGTAGTTGGGCGACCCGTCGCATGTCCAGTGGGCTGCGGGTGCATCTTTGAACGATTTTGTGATGATCTCCACTTTTTCGGCCACCATAAAGGCCGAGTAGAAACCAAGCCCAAAATGACCTATAATTCCACTGTCCGCTGCAGTGTCTTTGTATTTTTCCAAAAACTCTTCGGCTCCCGAAAAAGCCACTTGGTTGATGTACTTTTCCACTTCTTCAGCAGTCATCCCGATTCCCTGATCGGCAATGTGAAGCGTTTTATTTTCTTTGTCAACACGCACCTCGATTTGGGGATTCCCAATTTCACCTTGCGCTTCTCCCAAGTTGCTCAGGTGCTTAAGTTTTAGGGTTGCGTCTGTTGCGTTTGAGATCAATTCCCGTAAAAAGATTTCATGATCACTGTACAAGAATTTTTTTATGAGTGGAAAAATATTTTCTACCGAGACATTGATTTTACCTGTTGCCATAATTGTTTTAATTAATTTTTTTTGGGTGTAAAACAAAAACAATTCCAAAGCAAAATGGCTGACAAAATGACATCAAAAAAAACCATATTTGTCTAACTAATTTACATAAAAACATAAACGTTTTTTATCTTTGTGGCAAGAAAAAAAATTCACGATGGCCAAGAAAGCAGAAAAAAAATCTCCTGATATCTTAACCGCTTACATGACCCACTGTCTTGAAGCGGAAAAGACACCCCAATCGGTGTACAAATTTTGCAAGGACCTCGGTATTGAAGAGGCCGATTTTTATGCCCATTACGGATCGCTGGATGCCGTGAAACACAGTATTTGGGAGACCTTTTATACCAATACAAAAACCGTCATTGAAAAAGACGCCGCCTATGCATCTTTGTCACGTAAGGACCGTTTATTGACCTTTTATTACACTTTTTTCGAAGTACTCTTACTCAACCGCAGCTATGTGTTGTTCTCTTTTTCAGGGGAACATTCTTCCATGCAAAACTGGGCGCAACTAAAGACGCTGCGTTCAGCAGTGAAATCATTTGCTGAGGAATTGATTGAGGAAGGAAATGAAGAGAAATCGCGATTTTCGCAAAATTCTGTCCCCGTTTTTTCAGAAGCGGTTTGGGCGCAGTTGATGTTTGTCCTCAAGTTTTGGATCAAAGACAGCTCGAAAGGTTTCGAAAAAACAGATGCGTTGATTGAAAAGTCCGTGCAGGCCGCTTTTGAAGTTTTTGACAACACCAGCGTGGATACCCTTGTCGATCTCGGCAAATTCTTGTGGAAAGAAATAACCAATAAGGCCTAATTGAAAACACTCGATCACATCCCTACGGGAAAACTTCAACGTGCCGGGAAGCTCGTGCAGACGGGTGTAAAGCTTGGTGGGAACTACATCAAGTACATGGGCGATAAAATTGTCGACCCCGCCAATGCCCGCGAAAAACTGGACGAAGAAAACGCCAAAGACATCTACAACGGCCTAAAAAGCTTGAAAGGAAGTGCGCTTAAAGTAGCGCAAATGTTGAGTATGGAGAAAAATCTTCTTCCCTCGGCCTATGTAGAGCGTTTTAGTTTGGCGCAGTTTTCAGTGCCCCCCCTCTCGGGGCCTTTGGTGAGAAAAATAGTCAAGAAACACCTTGGGAAGTATCCCGAGGATTTTTTTGACACCTTTACGGCAGAATCTGTCAACGCGGCCAGTATCGGCCAAGTTCACCTGGCCACGAAGGAGGGCAAAAAACTCGCCGTAAAGATTCAATATCCAGGCGTAGCCAACAGCATTGGTTCTGACCTTGCTTTGGTCAAACCGGTCGCCACGCGGATGTTTAACCTCAAAGGTCAGGACACTGAAAAATTCTTCAAAGAAATTGAAGAAAAGTTGACCGAAGAAACCGATTACACCCTGGAGCTCAAACAAAGTCTTTCCATCAAAGAGGCTTGTCAGCATATCCCCAACCTTCTTTTACCCAACTACTACGCCGATTTTTCTTGTGAGAAAATTCTCACCATGGATTGGATGGAAGGGATTCACCTTTCGGAGTATACCCGAGACAATACGGACCAAGCCTTGAACAATCGAATCGGTCAGACCCTATGGGATTTTTATATGTACCAAATGCATGTGTTGCGGGCGGTGCATGCCGATCCTCATCCGGGAAATTTCTTGGTGACTGAGCAGGGCGAACTCGTGGCCATCGATTTTGGTTGTATCAAAATTGTTCCTGAAGATTTTTACAACCCCTATTTTGAATTGGCCAGCGAGAATGCCATTAACAACAAAACCTTGTTTGTTGAAAAAATTACCGCCTTGGAAATTCTTCGAACCGACGATGATGCAGCGGCACGGGCCTATATTATTGCCTTGTTTCACGATATGCTCAGTGTATTCACCCAACCTTTCCACGGCGAAACTTTCGACTTTTCGGATGAAGGTTTTTGGTCAAAAATAGCCCAGATGAGCGAACGACTCGCCAACGACGACTATTTGCGAAAACTCAATGGAAACAGGGGTTCAAGACACTTCTTGTATATCAATCGCACTTTCTTTGGTCTCTATAATTTAATGCACGATCTCAAGGCAGAAATCATCGTAGACCACTACAAGCGCTATGTTTAAAGAAGTTTATTTATTTTAGCCAAATAGCGTAGTAAAATCAATGACAACATCATGTATAATTCAAGAATAATTGGCATGGGCAAATTTTTGCCCGACAACGTAGTAACTAATGACGACCTGGCAAAATTGATGGACACTTCAGATGCCTGGATCCAAGAGCGAACAGGGATCAAAGAGCGTCGCCATATTGTAAAAGGGAGTGAAGACACGCCAGCCACAATGGGCTACAAAGCCGGAATGCAGGCAATAGAACGCGCGGGTCTCACCCCAGCTGACATCGACTTGATCTTGTTTGCCACTTTAAGTCCGGACTATTATTTTCCTGGATCGGGTGTTTTGGTTCAAAAAATGATGGGCATTCCAGCGTGTCCAGCCATGGACATTCGCATGCAGTGCTCGGGTTTTGTGTACGCGATCTCTACTGCCGATCAATTCATCAAAACAGGGATGTATAAAAACGTTTTGGTGATTGGTTCTGAAAATCATTCCGGTGGACTTGACTTTACTACCCGCGGTCGTGGTGTATCGGTTATTTTTGGCGATGGCGCCGGTGCAGCGGTATTGACCCGCGAAGAAGATACTTCCCGCGGCATCATGTCGACCCATTTGTATTCTGAAGGGGCACACGCCGAGGAACTTTCGCTTATTGGGCCAAGCACACTGCGCTGGGTGCCTGAAATCATGGAAGCCAACGATCCGGAAGACATTAGCTATTACCCCTACATGAATGGTCAAACGGTATTTAAGCATGCCGTTGTGCGTTTTTCTGAAGTCATCAACGAAGGCCTAGAGAAAAATAACTGGACCCCAAAAGACATCGATATGTTGGTGCCGCACCAAGCCAACCTACGGATTTCACAATTCATTCAGAAGAAGTTCCAGCTTGCTGACGACCAAGTATATAACAACATCATGCGCTACGGCAATACCACGGCGGCTTCTATTCCAATTGCACTCACCGAAGCATGGGAAGAAGGAAAAATCAACCCAGGAGATAAAGTCGTTCTAGCGGCCTTTGGAAGTGGTTTCACTTGGGGGAGCGCAATGATGGTATGGTAAAGAAAGGCACGACCCTTGTCATCGGCGCCTCTGAAAATCCAGAGCGCTATGCCTATAAAGCCATCACTTCTCTCCGGTCAAAAGATTATCCAGTATGCGCATTGGGGCGAAAAAAAGGCCGTGTAGCCGGAGTGACTATCGCGACAACCCCAGAGGAATGGGGGCATATTGACACGGTAAGTTTATACATTGGACCCCAGCATCAAGCGTCATTTCGTGCCTACTTGACGACGCTAAAACCGCGAAGGGTGATCTTTAATCCAGGGACAGAAAATGAAGATTTTGAACGGGCATTGCAGCAGCAAGGTATATCAACCGAACGGGCGTGTACACTAGTCTTGTTGTCGACGAATCAGTACTAAGCCCAAAAAGGTAAGCCCGCCGTTGATGGGCAATAATTCATAACCGATTTGATAGCCATTCAAAACGGCGGCATCGACTTGCCCCAACACCCCTGTGATGAGCAAGGCGGTAAACACCACTCCCCAAACTTTCTTGTCGTTAATGCGGTAGGAGGTAAAAATGCCAAATGCAAAAAGACCAAGCAGCGGACCGTAGGTATATCCCGCAACGATTAAAAGGCTGTCGATGACATTGCGGTCCAACACATGTTTAAAAACAATCACCACAATGACCAACATGGCACTCATGGCCACATGCACTTTTTTTCTCGTAGCAATTTGTTCGTTCTCGGTTTTGTTTTCGAGCGATAAAAAATCAACACAAAAAGAGGTCGTCAACGAGGTCAGTGCGCTATCCGCACTGCTGTAGGCCGCAGCGATCAATCCCAAAATAAAGGTAATGGCAACGCCTATCCCCAATTTTCCTTTGAGAGCGATTTCAGGGAAAAGTAAATCGGTTTTGGGTTGTCCGTCCATCAATGGAATGGCGATGCCTTCCTGTCTGGCATAGAGGAACAAAAGTGCGCCAAGCACCATAAACAAAGCAGTGATAACACCCAAAACCAAGCTAAAAACAACCATGTTCAATTGCGCTTCTTTCAAGGTTTTGCAACTCAGATTTTTTTGCATCATGTCTTGGTCAAGTCCTGTCATGCATATGGTGATGAATGCCCCACCGATAAACGATTTCAATGCGTGATCGCGTCGAAGAAACGAATCGGTGACCCACAGTTCGTTGGTTTGCCCAAAAGCGTCGGATTGCAAAAACCCACCCAATGAAAATCCCAGCGCATTGCACAGATAATACACCGACAAGATTACCGCCAAAATCATTAGGCTGGTCTGCAGGGTGTCGGTCCACAGGATGGTTCTAATCCCTCCTTTTTGGGTGTATACCCAAATCAATGCAACAGAAAGCACCACCGTCAATTCAAAAGGAACGCCCCACGCATCAAAAATAAATTGTTGTAACACAATGGCCACCAAAAAAAGCCGAAAGGAGGCCCCAAGAACACGCGAAATAAAGAAAAAAAGTGCTCCGGCGCGATGGCTATTTTTGCCCAACCGCAGCGATAAAAATTCATAGATAGAGGTCACTCCATGTGCGTAGTACACGGGGAGCAGCACATAGGCCACCACAAAGTAACCGGCCACATATCCCAGCACTACTTGGAGATAATGAAATTGTGTGGCCTCCACCCATCCCGGGACAGAAATAAAGGTTACCCCAGACAAAGAAGCGCCAATCATTCCGAAAGCGACAACATACCAAGGAGCGTTTCGGTTGGCGATGAAAAACGTTTGATTGGTTCCTTGTCCGCCGGTCCATTTTGCTATGGCCATTAGAACAAGAAAATATCCTGCGATGAGCGAAAAAATAAATTCTGGTGATAGCATATTGGGCGAAGGTAATAAAAGAAAAGCAGAGGATAATTTGTATTTTTAACCCCATGGAATTTTCCTCCAAATTACTATCGCAAGCGGTTGAAGAAATCGCGCAGCTTCCCGGGATTGGTAAACGGACAGCCTTGCGTTTGGCGCTGCACTTGCTGAAGCAGCCCAAAAATCAAACCCTTGCGCTGGCCAGTGCGCTTGAAGCCTTTCGGACAGAGATTATTTTTTGTGACCAGTGCCACAACCTTTCGGATCTTTCAACCTGTTCCATCTGCGCAAATCCCCATCGCGACAATGGTCAACTTTGCGTCGTCGAAGATATCCGCGATGTGATGGCCATCGAAAATACCGGACAGTTTTTGGGAAAATATCACGTGCTCAATGGCATCATTTCGCCCATCGATGGGATTGGTCCGCAAGATCTCACTATCGATTCGCTGGTGAAAAAAGTGCAGTCGGGTAATATCAGAGAGGTAATTTTTGCGCTCAGTGCCACCATGGAAGCCGATACCACTCTTTTTTACATCAACAAGCAATTGTCTGCCTGTGCAGTTAAAATTTCCACCATTGCGCGTGGTGTACCTGTGGGCGACGAATTGGAGTATACCGATGAGGTTACTCTTGGGCGAAGCATCCTAAAACGCATTCCGTATGAAGACTCTCTCTCGCAATAAGTTCGCCGAAAAAAGTGGTACCTTTGTGCCGAAAAATTAAACCAAATGGGAAAATATTTTTTGACCTTGCCTTCGATGGGCGAAAGCGTTGCAGAAGCAACATTGACCACTTGGTTGAAAGAAGTGGGCGACCACGTTGCTGCTGACGAATCGATTGTGGAAGTAGCCACCGATAAAGTTGACTCGGATATTCCTTGCGAAGTGAATGGGGTAGTGGTCGAGCGAAAATTCAATGTGAATGATGTCATCAAGGTTGGCGATGTCATTGCCGTTATCGAATCGGAGGAAGTGAACACCGATGTGCCTCTAGAGGAAACCACTTCTGCTCTTGAAGAACCGGCAGCGCCTGTTGTTCCACAAGAAATTATCGAGGTGGTGGAAGCCCCAGTCTTTGAAAAAAAAGAGGAGAATAGTACGCCACCAACCTCCACCGCGGAAAAGCCCAAAAGCTACCTTTCCCCTTTGGTGAAAAACATCATTAAAACAGAAGGCATCACGGATGCCGAAATCCAACAAATAAAGGGTACGGGAGAGAATAACCGCATCACCAAGCACGATGTGCTTGCGTTCTTAGACCAGCGGGATCAAAAAGTTCCTCCGCCAGCACAAGCCCCTGTTCCTTCTCCACCTGAGATAAGTGCCGTGAGTGCACCTGTGGCGTCAGCCACCTCCGACGGTGACCAAGTCATCGAAATGAGCCGTATGGCACAGATGATCTCGAAGCACATGACAGAAAGTAAAAACACCTCTGTGCACGTGCAGTCTTTTGTCGAGGCAGATGTGACCCAGCTCTGGGAATGGCGTGAAAAAGTGAAAAATGAATTTCAGCAACGAGAAGGCGAAAAACTCACGTTTACGCCAATTTTTATGGCGGCCATTATTCATGCCCTAAAAGCTTTTCCACTGCTCAACAGTTCCCTCGATGGCAACCGCATTATACAAAAGAAAAACATCAATATAGGGATGGCCACTGCATTGGGCGATGGGAATTTAATTGTTCCTGTTATTCGCAACGCCGATCATTTGAACTTGGTGGGCTTGGCCAAGGCCGTGAATGACCTGTCCAATCGTGCACGACAAAATCAATTGCGTCCCGAGGAAGTACAGCAGGGCACCTACACCATGACCAATATTGGGAATTTTGGTTCGATTACAGGCACCCCCATTATCAATCAACCGCAAGTGGGGATTCTTGCCCTAGGCGTCATTCGAAAAATGCCGGCCGTGATCGAAACGCCCAATGGAGATTTTGTAGGAATTCGACGCAAGATCATCCTTTCCCACAGCTACGATCATCGAATCGTTAACGGTGCCATGGGCGGGAACTTTGTCAAACATGTTGCCGACTATCTCGAAAATTGGGACACTTCAATCACTTTTTAATCACACCGTATGGGTTTGCAACTACACCGTCCGCTTTGTTTTTTTGATCTCGAAACCACGGGCGTCAATGTCGTCACCGATCGCATTGTAGAGATTGCCATTTTAAAACTATTGCCCAACGGCAACAAGGAAAGCAAAACCTGGTTGGTCAATCCCGGGATGCCTATCCCCAAAGGTGCTTCTGATGTGCATGGGATTACCGACGATAAAGTCGCCGATGCACCACTTTTCAAGCAGCTCTCTGGCGAAATTCATCATTACATCAAAGATTGCGATTTGGCCGGTTTTAATTCCGATCGATTTGATATTCCGCTGTTGGCCGAAGAATTCATGCGTGCCGAAGTGGACTTCGATCTCAACCGCCACAAGACCATCGACGTGCAGACCATTTTCCATAAAATGGAAAAAAGAACGCTGGGCGCCGCCTTAAAATTTTATTGCGACAAGGAATTGATCAATGCCCACAGCGCCATGGCCGATACCGAGGCGACCTGCGATGTGCTGCTTGCGCAACTCGAACGCTACGATGAATTGGAAAACAACACTGCTTTTTTAAGTGCATTTTCTTCACACAAACGCACCGTTGATGTGGCAGGGTTTATTGTGTATAACGAGCATGACGAACCCGCTTTTTCTTTTGGCAAGCACAAAGGCAAAACGGTGAACGAAATCCTCGAAAAAGAACCCGGCTACTTTGGCTGGATTTTGAATGCAGATTTTCCCCTCTATACCAAAAAAGTCTTGACCGCCCTACGCCTTCAAAAACTTAATAACGGTCGCTAGATGAAAATCATTTGCATAGGAAGAAACTACACCGAACACATCGCGGAATTGGCCAACGAACGACCAAAAGACCCGGTGGTTTTTCTCAAGCCCGACACGGCGGTTTTACTAAAGGGTCAACCTTTTTTTATCCCTGATTTTTCGCAAGACGTGCATCACGAAGTTGAGGTGTTGGTACGCATCAACCGCATTGGGAAACACATTCAGCCCAAGTTTGCACATAAATATTACGACGAAATTGGTTTGGGAATCGATTTCACAGCGCGCGATGTGCAACAGCAATTGAAAGAAAAAGGCCTGCCTTGGGAAAAGGCCAAAGGCTTTGACGGTGCAGCCGTCATTGGCAAGTGGCTTCCAAAAAGTCAATGTTCGGCCGTTGATGCCTTGTCTTTCTCCTTGGAAAAAAACGGACAGCTTGTTCAACAAGGCACCACCGCGCACATGCTTTGGGGCATCGATGAATTGATCGGCTATGTATCGCAGTTTTTCACCCTCAAGATAGGGGATGTACTATTTACAGGCACCCCTGCCGGCGTAGGCCCCGTTGCCCCCAACGATGTCCTGGTTGGGCAGTTGGAAGGTGAAGAAATGTTCCGAATAAAAGTCAAATAATGCTCGCAGAGATCATCAGTATTGGCGATGAAATCCTCATCGGCCAAATCGTTAACACCAACGCGGTTTTTATGGCCAAGGCGCTGAACAAAATTGGTGTGGAGGTCGTTCAAATCACCACCATCTCCGATCGTCAATCCGCCATTGTCAAAGCCTTGGATGAAGCGCAAGAGCGTGCACAAATCATTTTAATGACCGGAGGGCTTGGCCCCACCAAAGACGATTTGACCAAACACACCCTGACCGCCTATTTCAACGATGAACTGGTGCTCTACCCGGAGGTCTTGGAAGCGATAGAGGAAATGTTTCGGAAGTATGTCCCAACACCCATCAACGACGAGAACAGAAAACAAGCCTTGCTGCCCGCCAAAGCCCGGATATTGCCCAACCGCTATGGCACCGCTTCGGGCATGTGGTTTGAAAACAACGGGGGGGTTGTGGTCTCCCTGCCGGGTGTTCCTTTTGAGATGAAAGCCTTGGTCAATGACCATGTGCTCCCGGCCTTGCAAGCACATTTCACCCTTCCGTATATTTATCATCGAACACTTTTGACCTACGGCTTGGGCGAGAGTGTGATTGCCGAACGCATTCAGGCGTGGGAAAACAATCTTCCCGACGACATCAAGTTGGCCTACTTGCCCAACCTGGGGCGGGTGCGGCTGCGCCTTTCTGGAAAAGGAAACGATAAAGCCCTGTTGGAACAACGCATTGAAGCACAAATACAACAGTTACTCCCTTTGATCGACGACATCTTTGCCGGCTATGAAGACCAAAGTTCGCTCGAAGAACAATTGCTGCACCGATTTGTCGCCCGTGGAGAAACCCTTGCCGTCGCCGAAAGCTGTACGGG
>WTJN01000026.1:27440-32521 GCA_011526265.1 Candidatus Arcticimaribacter sp.
GCACTTACACCCGAGGCCCAAGCGGCCATTAGCCCCAACCAAGCACTTGAATTATTGAAAGAAGGCAACCAACGATTTGTTGCCCAAAAACAACACCAACGCGACCTAGCGCTGCAGGTGCAACAAACCAGCACGGGGCAGTACCCATTTGCTACCGTGTTGAGTTGTATCGATTCGCGGGTACCCGCAGAAACGGTGTTCGACCAAGGCATTGGCGACATCTTCAGCGTGCGTATCGCGGGGAACTTTGTCAATACCGACATCTTGGGCAGTATGGAATTCGCTTGTAAATTGGCGGGCACCAAAATCATTCTTGTCCTGGGACACACCGCCTGTGGTGCTGTCAAAGGGGCCTGTGACCATGCCGAACTAGGGAATCTAACCGCCATGCTTGCGAACCTTACTCCTGCAGTGGATGCCGTTACAGAACCCACGGAGGCCAGTCAGCGTACCTCGGCCAACAGTGATTTTGTAAATGCGGTGGGCACCAAAAACGTAGCGCTCACCATTGAACGTATCCGTAAAGAAAGCCCCGTATTGGCTGAACTGGAAGCCGAAGGCGCCATTCAGATTGTCGGGGGGATGTATGATATCGCTACAGGGAAAGTGAGCTTTCTCTAACCTTGCGCGCAATACTGTTTCAATCGCTGCTGGAGTAGATCTGTCCAGCCTTGCTCCATGCTGGCACGACTAAATTCTTCCATCGCTGGAAAAGGGGTGATGATGGAAGAGGAGAAGTCCAACCGGGTGCCCTGACCCTGCGGTGCCAAACGAAACACTGCAGTGGCTTCGCCCGGGTACTCGGCATATTGCCAGCCCAAGCACAATTCTTTTTCCTGCGTGCATGCCCGTACATCCCATTGGTGGGTAAATGTTTTGTCGTGATAGCGGAAAGCAAAAGCAGTCGCAAACCCCAAGCGGGGTTCGAATTGCTCGATTTCGGCAAAAAACCATTGCTGCATATGGTGGAGGTCCGTCAAAACAGACCAAACAACTTTTGGGGGTTGCGGGAGTAAAACACGGAGGGTGAAATCGTTGTTATTCATTGTGGTGTGTTGTGGTTGTTAGGTCAATTTCAAACAGACAGGCCGGCGCGGTCTGATAATGGAGGGGTAAACCCGCAGGATTTTGAAGGGGGAACATCCCCAAAAAGGTGAAGCCTGCGGCTTGGTAGTGATCGATGAGTTTGGTGTTGTTGCCCAGAGTATCGAGACGCAGGTGGGTTTTGTTGTTTTCCAGCGCATAGTGCTGCCCCCAGGCCACAATTTTTTTCACCATCGACTGCCCGCGGAACGACGCAGCGGTGGCAATCCGATGAATATAGACCGAGCTGTTGTTTTCTCGATGTTCCCATATTTGTGCATCGTTAAAGGCAATGGCCCAAATGCACGCCACGGCATCATCAATCAACAATTTGTATTGCCTCCCTTGTTCGATTTCGGTCTGCACCATGGCGCGATCAAATTCGGGCCACACCACCACCTCTTTTTTTTCGCGTTGAAATTGCGCTGCCGCAGCATACAATTCAAAGACCATGTCGAGATCTTCCGGTTGAATAGGTGCTACACGATACATCACTTTTTTACAGGGTTTAGGTTTCCATAAAATTGAGATAATTTTTTGTCTTTAAACTGTTTTGTAACTGGAATAAAAAAAGTAAATTTGCATCCTGTTTAGACAAAACAGTAAAAATAGAATTATGTCTAGAGTATGTCAAATTAGCGGGAAACGCGCCCAGTTTGGGAACAACGTTTCAAAAGCTTTGAACCGCACCAAGCGTCGTTTCGAAGTCAATTTAATCAAAAAACGCTTCTACATTCCGGAAGAAGACAAGTGGGTCACCCTTAAAATTTCGACTTCAGTGTTGAAAACAATCAACCGAAAAGGGATCTCTGCAGTGTTGAAAGAAGCAAAAGCGCAAGGCGCATTATAAATCGTTTTAAGTCATGGCAAAGAAAGGAAATCGCGTTCAGGTAATTTTGGAATGTACAGAGCACAAAAGCTCTGGACAACCTGGCACATCTCGATACATCACGACCAAAAATAAAAAGAATACGCCCGATCGTTTGGAAATCAAAAAATTCAACCCGATCCTCAAGCGTATGACGATTCACAAAGAAATTAAATAGTTATGGCAAAGAAATCAGTAGCAACCTTACAGACAGGATCGAAGCGTTTGACCAAAGCCATCAAAATGGTAAAAAAGAACGGGTCAAAATCCTATTCTTTTGTTGAAACCATCACCGCACCAGACACGGTCAACGATTGGTTGAACAAGCAATAAGCACAGTCCTTCGGGAATTCAAGATTTAAAGCTACTTTTACAGTAGCTTTTTTTTTATCAGTATATGAGCATTTTAGGTAAATTATTTTCTGGCGACGACGCCCAATTGAATCAAGGGCTCGAGAAAAGCAAAACCTCTTTTTTGTCGAAGTTGGGGACGGCCATCGCAGGCCGCTCGACGGTCGATGCCGATCTTCTCGATGATTTGGAAGAAGTATTGATCACCGCCGATGTTGGGGTACCCACCACCTTGAAGATCATTGATGCCATTGAAGCGCGTGTCGCCAAAGACAAGTACCTCGGAACCGATGCATTGCGCAAAATTTTGCAGGAAGAAATTCTGGCGATTTTACGCGAGAATACGACAGCCGATCAATTTTCTTTTGACCAATCCCTAGCGGCATCTCCGCATGTGATCATGGTTGTGGGTGTCAATGGCGTGGGCAAAACCACCACCATTGGCAAATTGGCGCATCAATTTACTCAAGCCAGAAAGAAAGTTGTGCTTGGCGCAGCCGATACGTTTCGCGCCGGTGCCATCGACCAATTGCAAGTTTGGGCCGACCGCTCTGGGGTATCGATCGTGAAACAAGCCATGGGCAGTGATCCTGCCTCGGTGGCCTTTGATACCTTGTCTTCGGCCGTGAAACAATCGGCAGATGTGGTATTGATCGACACCGCCGGCCGTTTGCATAACAAAGTAAATTTGATGAACGAGCTGACCAAAGTGAAACGCGTTATGGAAAAAGTTGTCCCTGGAGCTCCCCACGAAGTCCTCTTGGTGTTGGATGGTTCTACGGGGCAAAATGCCTTTGAGCAAGCCAAGCAATTCACTGCCGCCACCGCTGTTACCGCCCTTGCCATTACCAAACTCGACGGGTCCGCCAAGGGAGGTGTTGTGATGGGCATCTCCGATCAGTTTCAAATTCCGGTAAAGTTTATCGGTGTGGGAGAGGGCATCGAAGATTTGAAAATCTTTGACAGCGCAGCCTTTGTGCATTCATTTTTTAATTAAGACCATGAAAAAAATTTTAAAGGCCTTTTTGGGGCTTGTTTTGTTGTTGCTCCTTGTATTTTTCACCGGCCCCACGGTGGAGGCACCTGTTATTGAAAAACCATTACCGGACTTGGAGGTTGCGATAGAGGAATTGCCCGCTTGGGTGGATGCGCAAAATGCCGCTTTTCCAAACATCAAAGCCGACAATGAATCGAAATTGATTTTTGCTGATTCGATCCCGCAACAAACGGACTATGCCATAGTATACCTTCACGGCTTTTCTGGCAGTACCGCCGACGGTGCGCCGGTGCATCGTGAAGTGGCCAAAGCCATGGGGGCCAACATCTACCTGCCTCGACTCAATGCACACGGTCTAGCCACCGATGAAGGCCTGCTCGAATATACGGGGGAGAAATCCTTGGACAGCGCTCGCGAGGCCTTGGCCGTAGGGAAACTCCTCGGCAAAAAAGTCATCCTCATGGGAACTTCTACCGGTTGTACCTTGGCGTTGGCGCTCGCTGCGGCGCATCCAGAACTGGCGGCCTTGGTCCTGTATGCTCCCAATATCCGCATCAATCACCCCCTCGATTTTGTGGCCACCCTGCCTTGGGGCTTGCAAATCATTCGCCAAGTAGAAGGCGGTTTGTACCACGAAATGCAACAACCCTCGGAAACAAAAAAACAGTATTGGACCACCAAGTACCGTTTGGAAGCCCCTGTGCAAATGCAGAAATTATTGGAAACGGCCATGATCCCCGAGACCTTTGAGAAGATCACCGTTCCTGTGTTTTCAGGCTTCTATTACAAAAATGAAGCCGAACAAGATCCGGTGGTCTCCGTGGCAGCCATGCGCGAAATGTTTAAAAACTTAGGCACGCCAAACGATTTAAAACACGAACAAGCTT
The DNA here is from genome assembly GCA_011526265.1 of Candidatus Arcticimaribacter sp. Taxonomy (GTDB): domain Bacteria; phylum Bacteroidota; class Bacteroidia; order Flavobacteriales; family Flavobacteriaceae; genus Arcticimaribacter. Next base: position 31,627 of record WTJN01000026.1, read on the forward strand.
TCCCCAATGCTGGAGCACACGAAATTGCTTCGGCCTTGGTGACTAACAATCATGAAGAAGTAAAAGTAGCTACGCTGGATTTTCTTCAGCGAACATTGAACTATGCGGACAAAAACGACCAAGCAGAACAAGATTAATGTCATCACCCTTGGCTGCTCCAAAAACATTTACGATTCGGAAGTGTTGATGGGGCAACTCAAAGCCAGCGGAAAAGATGTGGTGCATGAAGAGGACGGAAATATTGTGGTGATCAATACCTGTGGATTTATTGACAACGCCAAGGAGGAATCGGTCAATACCATCTTAGAAAACATCAAACGCAAAGAGGCAGGCGAGCTCGACAAGGTCTATGTTACCGGCTGTTTGAGTGAACGCTATCAACCCGATTTGGAAGCCGAGATTCCCCAGGTCGATCAATACTTTGGCACCAGTCAGCTGCCCGAATTATTGAAGGCGCTTGAAGCCGACTACAAGCACGAGTTGTTGGGCGAGCGCATGACGACCACGCCCAAAAACTACGCTTATTTTAAAATATCGGAGGGCTGCGATCGTCCTTGTTCTTTTTGTGCCATTCCCCTGATGCGCGGGAAACACCGTTCTACGCCCATCGAAGACTTGGTGAAACAAGCCGAGCACTTGGCGAAAGAGGGGGTGAAAGAACTCATTCTCATTGCGCAAGATTTGACCTACTACGGCCTTGATTTATACAAAAAACGGAATCTTGCGGAATTGCTCGAAGCCTTGGTTCAGGTTGAGGGCATTGAGTGGATTCGCTTGCACTATGCATTCCCAACGGGTTTCCCGCTCGATGTACTGGAGGTCATGAAAAGAGAACCTAAAATTTGCAACTACCTCGATATCCCCTTGCAGCATATTTCCGATAGCGTATTGAAAT
>WTJN01000126.1 GCA_011526265.1 Candidatus Arcticimaribacter sp.
TTAAATCGAAACGCAATCCGTTGCTAAGGGTGTACCCAATGTTGGCATCAAATAAGTTCTTTTCTTGCACTGTACCTGCCCAGAACCCTTGGTCTGAAGTAAAGGCATCGTCGTGCTGGAACGTAATGCTTGCACGGGTGTTTTCTTTGCTGTAACGGATACCCGCTCTGTACTTAAATTGTGGGGAATTTAAGAAAGAAGAGAAAGGAAGATCGTCATCGTTGTCTTCTCCAGGAATCCACTCGTTTTGACTTACCCAAGAAGCATTTGCCCAAAGGCTAGTGTTGTCTGTAGCAAAATACTCTACTGCAGCATCGATACCGTAGTGGCTACGGGTTGCATCGTCATACTGACGGTAACCAGCAGGTAAGTGGGTAACGCGAGCACCAGGTGAATCGCCAGGTACACGGTCAGACTCAATTGTTCCAAACACAGCTAATGCTTCAGCAGGAAGTGTTCCTTGAGCAGCAGCAAATACAGATCCTGTTACTCCAGCTAAACCTTGAACAGTTTGTCCCACTAAAGCAGCTGGTGGTGGTCCACCTAGAATTTGTCCTAATCTTTGCCCTACTTGAGCACCAATGATTGGACCAAGCGCTTGAGCAACATCAAGGGCAAAACTATTGGTTCTATCTCCACCTGCTAAAGCAGCGGTTGTAGCGTCTCTAGTGTCAGGTCCGAAAGCATAAGTTGGTCCAATAGCAGTAAATTGAGTAAATCCTTGACGTTCATAGGTATAGAAATCAACGGCGACAGATAATTTATCTCCGATAATACCCTTGTACCCAACTTCAAAAGAGTTAAGTGTATTCAATACTGCAGCTCCAGTGTCTTGTCCTGCTGCTAAGGGTTGTCCATTAAATACATTATAACCTTCTCCAGCTATTAATCCACCTGCTCCGTCAGGACGTCCTAAAATACCTGAACTATTTTGAGCAGCTGCTAAAGCACCCAATAAGGCTGCAGGGTTGGCCAAAGCATCTCCAACTATATCAGCAAAAGGTGCTAATGCAGCGAAACGTGGATCATTTTGAATGGTTGCCACTGCTGCGTCTGATGCACCTAATTGTGTTAAAGCACCAGCTAAAACAACGTTTGGTATAGCGCTAGAACCTTGTGGGATTTCTGTTCCACCTAGAAATGCAAGTGAAATAGGTGCACCTGCAGCAAAACCTTGAGCATCTACTTGTCCTGATAGCCAAACGTCGTATTGATTTGGTACAATAACGTTTACAGGGAAGTCAATAAAGGTTTGAAGTGCAGTTGGAGGTGCAGTTGCGATATTATAAGTCGCTCTAAAGGTGTTCTTTTCGTTCATCTTGTACACCAAAGCAACACGAGGAGAGAACCCACCTTCATCTAAAATATTGAATTGATCGTAACGCGCAGCATAGGTCAATTCCAATTGGTCACTTAAGACAGAAGTACCTTGTAGGTATGCTCCTGTAATGATGTAATCATCGTTGTCCTCGTTTCTACCGTAAAGGGTGTAGGCAGAGTTGGACTTAGTGCTTCTGTGGTCTGCTCCAACAGTAAAGTTAGAGTTTAAGAAACCAGGTACATCAAAGTTGTATTGAAGCTGCGCTTCTAAAGCTCTTGTTTCAGCTACTTGGCGGAAACCAGAGTTGTATAAGAACGTTGGGTCTTTTGTCCCCCCACCGTCTCTGTAGTTGTAAGATACTAAAGCGAATAAACCGCCTTTTTGAACACGGGCTTGTGTCCAGTAGTCACGTCCGTCTTGGTAACCTGCTCCTTGAGAGTTAAAGAATAAAGCTCCACCCTGTGCAAAACCAGCAGAAAGGAAAGCACTAGTATCTTCATCTGGACGGAATTCTAAGTGACCGTTGGCCGCAAAGTTTTGGTAGCGTGTTGCTAGTGGATTACCGTCATAATTGTCATCTAAATCAGACATAGAAAGTAAAAGATCACCTCTATCTGTAGGGTCAACCATGTTGTTGCGAATTGCAGGTTGATAGATCGCGCGTTGGAAGCCAGCGATCGTTGTGGCATCGGCAATTCCATCACCATCTTCGTCAACTCTTTCGTCTCCGTTTAACTGGAAGTCATCCCCTTCGGTGTACTTTACGTTGATTTTATATCCAAACTTCTTGTTTTCAGAAGCATAAGCGTGACGTAAAGCAGCTCCTAAGGTGTTCATTTCACCTCCTAAGAGTTCCACGGTAGTACCAGGATAATCGATTGGGTTTTTAGACATGAAGTGAACTACCCCAGAGGTTACCCCAGGACCGTAAAGTGCAG
>WTJN01000080.1 GCA_011526265.1 Candidatus Arcticimaribacter sp.
GTTCACCATAGTATTCATTTTGATCGGCTTGCTCAAGCATACTTTTATAAAAGCCATAGGTCGATGGACTGATGTTTGACAACTGAATTCCATAATAACCTGCGCTGAAATAGACTTCAATATAGGCGGATTCATTGCCGTCGAAAAGGGTGTCAATTCCTGTGGTCATTTCAGTAAAATAACTAAAATCAGAGGAGGATTTCGACTGCACAAGGTACTGATTAGGAATTCCCTTCGGATCGCTGAAGAGAATTCTCGGATCCAGGTGATTATCCTCGACACCCAAAATGGGAACAATGGGAAGAAGCGTTTCTTCAGCAGTCTCATATTCGCCCTCCCGACCGTCTATTTTTATGGTCATCTTATAGGTTTCCCCAACGGTGGTTGCAATGCGCCGATGGCTCACAAACATTCTCCTTTCCGTATCAAATTTAAATTCTACAGGGAGTTTTGTTGTTTCCCCAGTTTCAGACTTTTTGTAAAGTGAAATTTGTGCTGCCTCGATCAAGGTTTCACGATAACCATTCGCAGAAGATAATTCTTTCACAATTACAGTGGCATAATCGTCGGGGTGATGAAGTTCTCCAAGGATAATGAGATGATTTGTTTCGCCAATGTCAAGCGGTTGAACTTCTTCAAAACAGCCTTGCCATAACACTGCACTCAACAAAGTAATGATAAAACAAAATGATCGTTGCATATGGTTAAAATTTAAAGTTGTAATTGATGAAAGGGATTGGGGCGCCAATTACGCTAAACTGATAGTGACGTAAGCTCGGAATAGCGTTTGAGGTATCAATTTGTGCGAATCGTGTAAACGGATTTTTCGCGCCATAGAGATTATAGACTCCAAAGTTCCATGTGTTTTTCCAGCGCTTGTTGGTTTTGTTTTTTCGCGGTTGATAACTCAACGAAAGATCGAGCCGGTGGGTAGGAGGTAAGCGATAGGCATTGCGATTGGAATAGGCCAATAGCCATCGATTTTTCAATTGAAACTGACCAATGGTAGCACTGTATGGTCTCCCCGATTGAAAGGTAAACCCAAGGTTGGCCTGCCATTTTTTTCCCAATGTATAATTTGCCGTCAAGTTCAAAATGTGTGGCCGGTCAAAATTAGAAGGATAGTCGTTGCCTTGATTGATGTTCTCCTGACCCTGAGGATTGGTGGTATGGCGTAGTGTCCGTGCAAAGGTGTAATTCACTTCTCCTTGAAGCTTGCCTTTGGTCTTGTTTGCCGAAAGTTCTAGTCCATAGGCGTATCCCTGTGCAGGGAGTAATTGGGTTTCTATTCTGTTGTTTAAAAACAAGTCGGCTCCATTTTTATATTCGATCAATCCACGGAATCGTTTGGCATAAATATCAGCAGAGATCAACCATTTATTTTCGGCATCATTCATAGCCCAACCCACGGTCGTTTGCCACACTTCCAAGGGCGTGATGTGTTCTCCTGCGGGTTTCCATAGATCAAAAGGGAGCGCCACTTCGGTATTGGATATCAAATGGAGATATTGCAGATTTCGATCAATGCCAAAACGGAGTCGGTGTCGATTATTGATCGAATACTTGAGTGATAAGCGCGGTTCAAAATAGCCAAAACTTTTGATTATTTCACCCGATGAGAACGTTTTTGAATGTGAAGCTGTATTGACGTTTTTTGCCACTCCCTGAGGATAATAAAAAATTTCATTGGGTCCAAAATTCCCAAACCACGAGTAGCGTAAACCCAGCAGGAGTGTGGTTCTTTCCCATTTTTGCTCCACCTCGAAGTAGGGGGCAATTTCAATGCCTATTTCTGTTTCAAAACGTGTGTCATTAATCCCTTTTTCTTGAGTGGTTACTTGTGCAGGTAAAAAGCGATAATGGGTCGTATGCAGGCCAAAACGCCATGTTTGATTCACTTGGGGATAGAACGTGAAATCGGGTTTTAAAACAAAGGTGTTGATTCTTGAATTCCAATCAAAAATACCCGAAACAGACCCCGGTCCACCGCCTTCTGTGCTGCTTGAGTTGAGGCCGTAATTATAATTGCTGTACACCCCAGAAAGATTCATGAAAAGTTTGTCCCCAAAAATATGATTCCAGCGCACAGTTCCTGTGGCATTTTGCCACTGGAAATCAATCACTTCATCGTTTTGATTTGCTGTATCGGTTTCCAATTCATCATCACCATCTAGATTGATTTTTAATATATCTGCACCAAAATACCCTGAAATGCCCCAAAATGACCCAAAATGCCTAAAATCCAA
>WTJN01000077.1 GCA_011526265.1 Candidatus Arcticimaribacter sp.
GGAGTTTGGTCAATTGCCATTGTTTGCGTACCGGCCTTGATCCGATCAAGTGTCGATGGGCTAAGGTCGAAAGTACCCAATTTTACAGAGTCAGTTTTTCCGAGCTGTTCAATGGCAGCTGCTGATGCATCAGCAGCCCATGTCGCCAAGTTTACAACTGCATCAATTGACGCGTCACCGTTTAATTCAGCTTCAATTGCAGCAGACGTACCAGCTACATCGCCATCCAAATTTGCGGGCACGCGTAGAATCGTGGCTTTGGCGCCAGCCGCCGTAGCACCATCTTCCACACCTTTACAACGGGCTTCCAAGTTTACAGTCCCCGGAATTTGGATATGGCAAAGAATATGCTTTGCGCCAGCTTCGGCCATGTAAGTACCACCAGCTACCCCAGCTACATACTCATCTGAGCCAAAATAGTTCAATGCACCGGATTCCTCCAAGAAGTCACCCCCACCATTTAGCAACGTTACCTTAATGCCTGCGGCTTGAGCTGCTTTGATCGCGGGAATTTGTGCATCGGGTACAGGCAGTACCGTAGCGATACCATCAACGCCTTGTGCGGTTGCCTGTTCAATCAAGGTCGCTAGGTCGGCACCATAGTTATCATAATTGTTTGTTTGCAAGATATTTACGGAGCCTCCACGTGCCTCTACGACCATGGCAGCATCCTCAGCACCTTTTTTGACTACGTTCCAAAAAGAATCTTGATTTGAGCCAATAACCAACGCGATATCCGCCGCAAAGGCACCAGTCGCTGTGACTGCAGCAACCGCGACGCTTGTTGCAAATTTTGTAATCGTTTTCATTACTTTCCTCCCAAGTACCACTCAATTTCAGTGGTAAACAATGTTTAAAGTTTTGACGGTTGTTGAGCAGCCGCCGCAACGTGAACGCTTAGACATTATTCAATCCAATACGCGCCTAGCTAAGTCAGCTACTTTTGATGTTAAAATACAGTCAAATTGTCGCAGTTTTTGATGTTTTTTACATCATATTTTCGAATAAGCATCAAATTATCTAGTAAAACCAAGAATTTATTTGACTTCAACAAAGTTTCAAAGTTATTGATGTTAATCACATCAATTTGAGAGATCGAATGCAAAAATCAAAAATGAGCTGGAAGAAACCAACAATAGTAGAGATTGCTAAACTCGCGGGCGTTGGCACGGCGTCGGTTGATCGCGTTCTGAACAATAGAAAAGGTGTTAAAGAAAAAACGCGCAAAAGTGTTATGGACGCGATTCAAAAATTACAAATCGAATACTCAACTGCAAAAAAACAAATTAACATTTATTTATTTTGTGAGTCAGGCGAAACATTCAATGAAGCGATGAAACAAGCAGTTCTCGCGGCAAACAAAAGCTATCCCGGCGTCGTAGTATCAGATTTCTACGTCAATACATCTGAACTAGAACCGACCACATTTGCAAAGCTGATTTCAGAAAAAGGTTGCGACGCCGCTGGTGTGATGGTTATTGCAAGAGAGCACCCATACATAAATAATGCCATACGAAAATTGGTAAAAGCCAATATTCCTGTTGTTTGCCTTACCACTGATTTACCAAGCTCTCGTCGGACAGCTTATATCGGAAATGATCAATATGCAGCAGGGTGTGTTGCTGCACAACTCATAGGACAAATGCTACCAGATAAGCCCGCAAACATTCTGTTAATTGTGAGTGCATCATTTTGGAGTCAACAAGATCGAGAAATGGGTTTTAGGCGTGTTTTACGTACGGAGTATCCCTATCTGAAACTTGAAGAGCGAGTTATTTCAGATGAAACAATTGAAATGACAAAAGAACAAGTACTGGCGTACTTTAACCTTCGTGGATGTCCAGCAGCCATTTATAATGTTGCCGGCGGCAATCGAGGTATAGCAGACGCATTGAGTCAATTCAGCAACGATGCCAAAACAATTTTTGTCGGACACGAACTTACTGAAACTTCACGGTCGCTCCTAGAAGAGAGTATTCTCGACTATGTGATTTCTCATGATTTTGAACAAGAAGTTCGACAAGCGATTGAAGTGATTGAAAATAAGCTAAGCGGCATCAACATTGACCCTTCTCCATCAAAAATCTTGCTGCACACAAAATACAACTCTAGATAGCAGCTGTGGATTTACCTGAGCATTTAAGTTTGCTTATGCATACTGATTTGGAGTCGGAGTGAGTTCTGTATCGCAGATGCAAATTGTTAAACTGGCGTTTATTGAAAAACTATTTCTAACGAACTGT
>WTJN01000161.1 GCA_011526265.1 Candidatus Arcticimaribacter sp.
TCGTATTGAAGTTCATCATGCCACTCGTGGACACCCTCTAATTTTCGGTACCAAGCTTTGCCAAATACTAATGCTGGTTTTCCTTGGCGGATAGCTTCCCAGCCAACTGTTCCAGTTATAGTAGCGACAAAACGGGCTCTCCTGGTTAGTTCGTATGTGTTGGCAGAACTCGGCAAGAATGTGACGTTAGGGATGCGTTTCAGGCGATGAAAGAAAAGTGGGCCACGCATGTAGGCGCCCTGTTTAGGGTTCTCTTTAACGAAGATTTTTACCTCTCTAGGCAAGATAGCTGCTAAACGTTCTATAGCATACGCTTGGTCTCTGAAGCGTCCTCCTAACGCTGACGTCGTCATTTCTGGCTGAAGCTGCAAAGGAAAATAAACAAAATCTTGTCTAAGATCATAAGGTTGGCTCTCAAAGCCCACAAGATGATTAAAATACCATAAAGAATCTTCGTGGAAAAATTTTGCAAACGGATCTCGCCACTTAGGTAGTTTTCCGTATATCGTCCGAGTTTTTTTAACGAGATTAAAAACATAATGTGGGTTGAAAGCTTGCAGAGGACGTTTTCGCGCAAGGAAAACAAATAAATGTATCCATCCCATGACAGACACACTCCCCCCCTGTTCTGTTTGCTGTTTTATGCCACGCATGTAGAATAAATCTAATGCTTCGTCTTTATTGATCTCGTATCGAGGTGCGTCACGCGCAATATTGAAGTTTCCCATATTTTTTACTTCACACATTGACCAAAATGTATCTGGAAATATCGATTGGGTTACTATGAGTGTATTGATACCCAAACTTTGCGCAGTCTGATACAGAATTAAATCATATGTTAGATGAGGTACATTGAAAAACAGAACAGTGTCCACCCTATTTTCGATAAGGGTTTGGGCTACTACGTCAGCTAAAATATGGTAATAATCTGAATAATCTGCCATTGAGCGTAAAGGATGGTGCTTAATGGCAACCTTCTCAGAAATTCGATCTAGTTGGTCAATGAATTCTTCCACTTTTTCAACATAGTCTGTTGATTCAATCAACGCTTGTGCCGCGCCTGTCCAGCGTTGCCGCTCGAATAAGTGCCCCTTTTGTCCTCGTGTTGAATTCATCCTGCTCAAAGAACTTGCTTTGAAATCAGCTTTCTTGTCTCCAAAATGCAAAACGATCGTGATTTGGTCGCTAAAGTATTCTGTGATTTGGTGAAGAATTTTTGTGGTGTTTTTTGCGGTAGAAACCACTGCTAGACGATGAGCCATTAGTTGTGCCGTTCATTTATTTTGAAATATTCGCAGAAGATGCCTGTTGCTTATCCAATTTTTCCTTTACGCCGGCTCGGTTTCCAACGTCTGTGTGGCCATGACCACTGGTCCATATGCTCGCGTATGACCAATTCGAGATTGTCATTAAAAGCTTGGGTCATTTCAAGTTCATTCGTGAATTCTATTGGCTCGTCCGTCCAAATCGTAAAATGATTTCCCTGAGGTTGACGAATTGCGTAAATCGGGATCAATGGCATGCCGTATTTTATTGATAATTTTGCTGCCGCACTTGATGTGAAAGCAGGTTTGCCAAAAAATGATGTAGGTAGTCCACCGTCCATGTGTTGATCTATAAGCAATGCTATAGATCCACCACATTTAATGTACCTAAGCATTTGCGTGAAACCAGGGTTGCTTCGAGGAAACAGGGGTTCACCGGTTTCCGAAATGGCTTTTAAATAAACCTTGTTCAGCCACAAATTGTTTAATGGACGATATAATGCTCCCAGCCTCATTCCGCGACGGATTAGTTTTGCTCGTATCACGTCATAATTTCCAAAATGCCCGGATAATAGTATTACTGGTTGTTCGTTCGAGATTGCCTTCTCTAAAAACTCCGCCCCAGGTCCGGTAATCTCTGCATTCGTTGCTAATTTTACTGTGTAAGTTGGTCTGAATACCTCAAATAATGTTGAGGCGAGGTTACTTAACGTTCTATGAGCAATCTGATTTCGTTGTAGGGAATTAATATCTGAGCGGACAAGTTTTAGGTTTTCTTCAATCCTAGTGGGCCAGTTCATTAACGGAGCAAAAATAGATGCAAACACAAAAATAAACGTTTTTTGTTGGACGTGTATTGGAAATATCGAAAGGATTTTGAGAAATCCGATCACTATCACGAAGATTGCAAAATCTATCGCGCCGCTGAAAAAATTCCGAGGTCTTAGAGTCATGTTTAAAC
>WTJN01000058.1 GCA_011526265.1 Candidatus Arcticimaribacter sp.
CTTCAAACAAGATTCTTCCCGCTTTTTGCTGTGCCAGTGGCAGTATACTTTTCATTTCGGGGATATCTTTTTCTTCTCCAAGCAAAGTAATGGTGAGTTGCCCGTCAATGCTTTCGAGTATTTCTTCAACTTGCGCGTTGTTTTCACAACGAACCAAGAGGGAATAAGGTCCAAAAACTTCTTCTTTCAAAACCTCGCTTTCTACAAACTCCTTGGCCGTTGTAACGCCCAAAAACGCTTCTTTTCCTTCACACTTGTTTAGGCTTTTATCAAGAAGCTGAAGTTGTTCTTTAAATCGTGTTAAAATAGCAAGATGAACCATAGGATGTGCTTCTTTTTCCATGAGATAGTCGGAAAGTGCTGCTTCAAACGCATTGAGTGTGTTGATGTCCCCAACAGCGATCAACAGTCCAGGGTTGGTACAAAACTGTCCTCCTCCTAGGGTAATGGAATCGCCTAACTGCTGAACTAGGTTAGGCTTTTTAAGAGCAGATGGATACAAAACCATGGGGTTAATACTACCCATTTCAGCAAAAACAGGAATGGGGTTCAATCGCTCCTGCGCTAAGTCATAAAGCGCTCTCCCCCCTTTGTAACTTCCCGTAAAACCAACCCCTTTTAACAAGTGGTGTTTTACAAGAAGTTGTCCCAGTAGATGTTCATCACTTTGAAGATGAGAAAATACTCCTTTTGGAAGCTGGGTTTCCTCTACAGCCGCTTGAATGGCTTGAGCAACAAGTGCGCTGGTAAGCGGATGAAAGGGATGCGCTTTTACGATCACAGGGCAACCAGCGGCAAAGGCCGAGATGGTATCTCCTCCTGCGGTAGAAAAAGCCAAGGGAAAGTTACTGGCTCCAAAAACCGCGATGGGGCCTATAGGATGAAGCATTTTTCGAAGTGCGGCACCCTCGGTAGGTCGATCGATAGCGGCTTGTAGGAATTCTCCCCTTTCTAAAAGGTGGATAAAACTTTGAATTTGCCCTTGTGTTCGACCAAATTCCCCTTCTGCCCTTCCCAGCGGGAGACTCGATTCCTCTTGATAGGCAATTAAAATTTCTTCTCTTTTTGAAGTTAACTGTTTGTTGATGGCTGCAAGAAACTCCTGACGTTTTTTCAAGCTCGTTTGGCTGTACTCGACAAAAGCAGTAACCGCGGCTTCAAGGGCATTATCCACCTCATGTTTGGTTGCTTTGGTAAACTTTCCAGTAGCTGTAGTGAAATAGCTTTCTGAACTTACAGAGTCTCCAGCAACTAAGTTTTGGTAGGTTTTCATAGGTGTTTTTTATAATCGGAAATGTCCTGACGGCTTTTCATGGCTGTATCGATAATGTCTAAAACACGACGTTTTTCATCTCCTGCGAGGGGAAGACGAGGAGCACGCACATGCCCTGTTCCTAAACCGGTCGCGACCTCACACAACTTTATGTTTTGTACTAATTGAGGTGAGATATCCAGTTCCAATAAAGGCATGAACCAACGATAAATGGCCAAAGCTTTGTCTATTTCCCCAGCTTTGACGTAGTGATAGATGGCACAAGTCTCTTCAGGATAGGCATCCACTAAGCCAGCTACCCAACCATCGGCTCCCATCACCAAGGCTTCCATGGCTAGGGTATCGACTCCGCAAAGGATAGAAAATCGATCGCCAAAACGTGAGCGCATGCGGGTAATATTGGTAATGTCGCGAGTTGATTCCTTCACCGCATTGATATTTTTATGAACCTTTAATTCTTCGAACATATCCAGGGTAACCTCGATCTTGTAGTCCACAGGATTATTGTATATCATGATGGGTAAAGTAGTCGCCTTAGCAACTGCTCTGAAATAGGTCACTGTCTCTCGATCGGTAGCTTTATAACGCATGGGGGGCAATAACATTAATCCATTAGCTCCTTGTGCTTCTGCGTTTTGTGCTGCATCGATAGCTGCTTTTGTCGATTGCTCTGCGATGTTCAAAATAACAGATGCTCGGTCACCCACTTCTTTTAGCGTCGTGGACACTAAGGTATTTTTCTCTTCTGTACTTAAGGTACTGGCTTCTCCCAGTGTGCCGCCCAAAATGATGCCAGTAGCACCAGCGTTGACTTGCGCATGTAGGTTGGTTGTAAATGCCGCCAAATCGAGTTGATCATCAGCATTAAATTGGGTTGTAATGGCGGGCATTACTCCCTTCCATGTAAACGAAAAAGAGTTGTGTTTCATTGAATTAAAT
>WTJN01000173.1 GCA_011526265.1 Candidatus Arcticimaribacter sp.
TCTTTGACTAATTAATCATCTCATATGTGGAGCTGTGTCTCATCTATCAGGCATCAGAAAGTTTGTTTGATGACAGAACAAAATGTGTGAAACTAAGTGAACTTCAGGGTAAAAATGGACACTTAAATGAAGAGATTTTTCATTTCTCAGCATCCGACGTTTGGAAGTTACAAAAATCCAATTGCGGATAAAGTTGAGCAATCACCATATTATTATTGGTGGTTAGCTTTGACTTTGAACAGAGACTATACAGACTTTTGTGCTGCGTCATCAACTGGTAAAAACATGCACAATCATCCTCTGAAAGAAATATTTAATGACTTTGGTGACGTTCGATATGAGGGGGATAAATACAAGGCATTTGCGCTTTGGTGGCGGCGAAAAGTTAATGAAACAGAAACAATGGGAGAGTATTTATTCTCTGAACCTGTCACTCCCCAAAAGGTAGCGCTGATAGAAGATGAAGCTACAGCAAAAAATCTATTAACCGATGCAAGTAGCATTCTCATTAATATACCTAAAAACCTCTCTCGTAAGCAGATTGATAAGGCACTAGAGAATATCTTTCGGAAAGAGCTTACATTTGAAAAAGGTCGGCGGATGCGAAATCCAATACGCTCTAATGCGCGTTACAGTCTGAGCAAGCCCATAAAAGCCCATAGCCTGAAAACTGCATTTGATATCATTTTGGTAGAGCGTGAAGCGCAAGAGATTGGCAAGAAAATGTCTAATATACAGTTAGCAGACGCATGCGGGATTAAGATAAACGTTAGCAGTACCACTAAATCTGAGCAAAGTGATTTGGCGGAGTATGAAACTTACCTATTATCAACAACTGTTAGTCGTAAAAAGAAATTGGCAAAGACAGCAATCGCAAATGCAGCTAATGGACTATTTCCATGAATAAGCAGACCAAATATTTTGATTAATTTTTAGTTTTTCGGTGATAGATTAAGTCGAAACTTCGTTTCAACTACTTGCGCAGTTTACAACTGCACTGCGTATTTTCTTGTTTTTGATTAATTGATTAAACTTAACTCTTTCTAAGCAACAAGTCACACCAACGCTTATATAGCGTCGGCATGACTTAAAACTCTTTCTGAAGGGTCCTCTGTCACTATCCACACACACAACCAATAATGGGAAAGGCAGGTTTTGCGATCATCCTTTTTACATGTGCACCACGCAGCAACTGAGACATGTGGATAGTCATATTGTATCAGTCACTTGTAAGTTACCTAATTCTAGGCGTTGTATCTTACTCACTTCATTCACACATTACTGCGCTACCCACCATTACGACAACACAAGGACTCATTTTCCTCAGACATGCGGGGAAAGAACCTTAAGGCACCCTGCCATCAGCAGGATAGTGTGTTGAAGACGAACAACGGGCAGTTCGTTTTATGCTGACGTTTTCAAAGTACATCACCACAGCGCAATTCCATTCGGCGCGCCAACCTTTATCCCATTTGTATAAGCCTAAGTCTTGCCTTCACATGTATTTATCAATGTGCGCAAAAAAGCTCGCAAAAATGGTTTTCATACTGCCCGTTATTTGTTTCTGGACGATCTGATCGCGATATAGGCAAAGGTTCTGTTTTTAGACTGATCAAGTGGTTTTTGAACCAGATGTACCTGCCCTTTATGAGACAGATCAATGAACAGCTCTTTCAACATACTGTTCGTACCACTGCGCCCAACGTGATACACGAACTTGGTTTTTGGGGGCGCCTTTTGAACATCTTGGACGTATTGGCCTAAATCATTGCGATTTGGTTTTTCTTCGGACCAATCGATCATATCCAACATGTCATAAACCTCCCCAAGTCCGTTGAATCATCCAGATAGTAAAACGGGTAGACACTCAAAAGAAAAGTCGCATCTTGGGATTTTTTTGGTCGTCCAAACTAAGCCTCAGAAAGTAAACTGAAAGAAAGTTGTTTGGACAGGCTATGGCATCTCTCAAAACCCTCACGTTTAAAACCATAGAGCGCAATCGGCGCGAGAGTGAGATCATAGCACGGCGCCGCAAGCTTCTCTTGAAGCTAGAAGAGCAGCAGAAGGTTTTAGAGCACCACGTGAAGGGCGAGCAGTATGTCGTGACCGGTCCAAAGTGGATGCGGAACAATCACGGTGAGCGTGTACTTGTTCAAAAGCAGCGCGTTATTCGTCCTTGGTTCTTTGAGAAGG
>WTJN01000033.1:0-2957 GCA_011526265.1 Candidatus Arcticimaribacter sp.
ATACTGAAAAATTAAATTAAATAAAAAAATGAGTAAATTGAACAAAAGAATAGCTATCGTCACTGGTGCTACCAGTGGAATTGGCTTTGAAGTTGCCAAGCGTCTTGGGCAAGACGGATATACAGTCATCCTAAACGGAATTGAAGACGATGCTGGCGCAGAAAAAGTAGCCGAATTAACAGCCGATGGAATTCAGGCTGAATACTTTGGATTTGACGTAACAAACGAAGATGCCGTTAACCAAAATATAACAGCTATTGGCGAAAAATACGGCAAAATCGATGTGCTTGTTAACAATGCAGGAGGTCTTGGTGGACGTTCTCGTTTTGAAGAGATGACCACTGAATTTTACCGCAAAGTGATGGCTTTGAATCTCGATTCAACCTTCTTCGCTTCAAGAGCTGCCATTCCTTTTTTGAAAAAAGGGGAGCACCCGACCATCATCAACTATACTTCTAACGCAGGTTGGAATGCAGGTGGGCCAGGCGCTGGAATTTATGGTACTTCAAAAGCAGGTGTTCACGCCATTACACGAGCGCTGGCCAAAGATCTTGCAGAATACGGTATTCGTGTCAATGCTGTCTCACCGGGGACGATCGACACTCCTTTTCATGCACAAATCAAGTCGACCAAACCAGAAGTTTTCGCCTCTTGGAAAAACAACATCATGTTGGGAAGACTCGGTCAGCCGCAAGAAGTGGCTTCCGTTGTTTCTTTTTTAGCCAGTGAGGATGCAGCATTCATTACTGCCGAAACCATCCAAATTGGTGGGGGGCAAGCTTTGGGAATCTAATCTTCAATAACCATCAAGAATGATGCAAAGTCTTCAAGGAAAAATAGCGGTTGTAACTGGGGGATCACGTGATATTGGACGTTCCATCTGTATACATCTTGCGCAGTTGGGCGCAAAGGTGGTGGTCAATTATTTCCATTCAGAGGAAAATGCCAATGCCACCATTGAGATGATCAGACAGAATGGCGGTGAAGCCATCGCAATTAAAGCAGATGTGTCTCAGCTCAACCAAATAAAACACCTCAAAGAAGAAACGATAAAAGCATTTGGCAGTAAAGTCGATATTTTGGTCAACAATGCTGGTGGTTTATTTGCTCGAAAAACACTTCAAGAATTTGATGAGACTTTCTACAATTTAGTCATGGGAGTGAATTTCAAGTCGACCGTTTTTGTTTCTCAAGTGTTTGAAAATCTAATGTCCTCGGGGAGTTCAATTATCAATATTTCATCTCAAGCTGCCCGTGACGGAGGAGGAGGAGGATCTGCTTTATACAGTTCTTCTAAAGGAGCCGTAACTACATTTACCCGAGCAATGGCCAAAGAATTAGGACCCAAAGGCATTCGTGTTAATGCAGTCTGTCCCGGACTCATTGGCACCAAATTTCATGATGATTTTACAACCAACGACATTCGGGAAAAGGTTGCAAGTGTTACCCCTCTCAGGCGAGAGGGAACCGCAGACGAAGTGGCCGAACTCGTCGCTTATCTAGCTTCTGATAAAGCATCATTCATCAATGGAAACAATATAGACATTAATGGAGGTTTAGCCTTCAGCTAAATAAACCACAAAATTAAACATGAAAAAAGTAGTCACTTTTGGAGAAATAATGTTGCGATTAGCACCTCCAGGTTTTTTAAGATTTTCACAAACAAATAGTTTTGATGTTATCTACGGTGGAGGAGAATCCAATGTAGCAGTTTCTCTGGCCAATTACGGATTGCCCGTAGAATTTGTTACCCGTATTCCCGATAACGACATTGGTCAATGTGCGCTCATGGAGATGCGTAAGCGCAATGTAGGCACCCAGCACATTGTGCAAGGTGGCGATCGTTTGGGTATTTATTTTTTAGAAACAGGCGCTGTTAGTCGAGGAAGCAAAGTTGTGTATGACCGTGCCCACTCTGCCATGTCCGAAATTCAACCCGGAATGGTCGACTGGAGTGAGGTTTTTAAAGATGCTCAATGGTTCCATTGGACAGGGATCACACCCGCCATCTCACAAAGCGCTGCCGATGCATGCCTAGAAGCAGTTCGCGTGGCCAGTTCCATGGGAATCACTATTTCTACGGATCTCAATTATCGTGCAAAACTATGGAAGTATGACGGAGATCGTGAAGCCATCATGACCGAACTTACCTCGTATTGTGACATCATTCTTGGGAACGAAGAAGATGCGGAAATGCATTTTGGTATCAAACCCGAAGGACTAGATATTACAACGCAAGGAGAGCATGTCAAAGCCGACGCTTTCTTGTCTGTTTGCCAGCAAATGCAACAAAAATTTCCACGCGCGAAAAAAATCATTACTACCCTTAGAGGTTCCCTTTCTGCCTCACACAACACCTGGGCTGGGGTGCTTTATGATGGAAGTAAAATGTACAAGAGCTCCGAATATCAAATTACCCACATTGTTGACCGTGTTGGTGGAGGTGATTCTTTTATGGGCGCCTTGATTTATGGTTTGATCCATTATCCCAATGATGATCAACGTGCATTGGATTATGCCGTAGCAGCCTCTTGTTTGAAGCATACCATTAAAGGGGATGCCAACTTGGTGACGATTCCTGAAATTGAAAAATTAATGAGTGGCGACGCCTCTGGGCGCGTTGCGCGATAAACGAAACTATGGCACAGTATACACGTTTAGAAGTCGCACGTCAAATGGCAGAATCTGGAATGGTTCCGCTATTTTATCATCCGGATATCGAAGTAGCGAAAGCGGTGTTAAAGGCTTGCTACAATGGTGGTGCTCGTTTGATGGAGTTTACCAATCGCGGGGATTTTGCACTAGAAATCTTCACCGATTTGATTAAATTTTCTATCAAAGAACTGCCTGGAATGATCCTAGGAGTAGGCTCGGTAACCGATGCCGCTTCCGCTTCACAATACATGTTGGCAGGAGCCAATTTTGTGGTCACGCCTGTTTTCAGAGAAGACATCGCC
>WTJN01000033.1:3057-4592 GCA_011526265.1 Candidatus Arcticimaribacter sp.
ATCTCAAAAGAAATTTTAGCCAATAAAGATTATCAGGGCCTCGAAAAAAAGGTGGCTGATACCTTACAATTAATTCAATCGATGATTTGTTAATTGCATCCTACAGATTGAAAATGGTGAGAACCCTCCTGAAAAGGAGGGTTTCTTTATTCTTCCCCAATGCTAAAATCAGCAAATAGAACCTGCTCGTCCCGCAAGTATTCAGGATAAACCAAACTGCGATAAACGCCCCATTTTGGGCGAACAAAAGACCCACCCTCACGCCAGTTGACAATTGAAGCATTGTTGTATTCAAAGAAAACTTCTGCAGTAAGTGCGTCGACGAGTCGAAGGGAATAGCTTCCTTGCATTCCATATTCAATGGTCGCTGTCACCTCCACCCAACGATCGATCAGCGGGGCAATCGGAATTTGGTCGAGGGTGACTTGTTGGTTGACCTCTGCATAGCGAAGTTCTAATCGATCCGGTGAACCCGAACGCGTAGTTAGGGTATACATCGGCATGCTGTTATAGTCTCCCCCTACAGATTTTAATTGATGAATATGCGTGAACTTTGGTGAGGAACGAAAGCCCTCGGGCAATTTAAACTTCCACCGATAAGTCACTGTCTCGCCTTCTCTTCCCAAGAGATTTTCTGGGGATTTATCATAGGTCTTGATCTCATTCCGCTGCCGATCAAAATTGATACATCGATCATTGTCCGGACTGACGTGTATATGAAATTGAAAAACGAACTGATTTAATTGGTCATCAAAAATTTCGTCAATGTGACGTCCAAAATCTGTGTGATTACAATCGGGGGGTTCCACAGGATTGTAGCCCGGAGCAAGAACGGCCGTGATTTCTTCATAGGTCGCTCCTGGTCCATTGGCCGATAAAATGGTCGCATTGGAAGAGGTCTCGTTGTTTGTGTCTCGAGAAAAATGAGCGGTTGCAGAAATATGCTGGTTCATGGTGATTTCAACAGGATTGGCCGTGGAAGAAACGCTCTCCGACCAATGCGAAAATACCCATCCAGTAATGGGGACCGCCCGAAGCTGTATAACACTTCCAACCGTATGGTTGGTAGGGGTTCGTCCAGAAGTCACTACAGATTTGACTATTTCACCTCCTCCCACCGTATTGAGCGTCAAGCTGAATTGTTTTTTTTCAAAAAAGGCCATCAGGGTGAGCGGGTTGTTCAGTGTGATTTCCAAGGGGTTGGCTGTCGAGCCATTGGACCATCCGCTAAAAAGGTAATTGTCATTGGGCTGTGCAGTAACAGTAATGCGACTTCCCGCTTCAAATTGTCCTGCTCCCAAGACCGTTCCCCCTACACTTTGTGTTATATTCAACGCAATTAGCTCTGCCGTGGCTTTTTCTTTCTGACAACCCACAAGTAGTATAAGCCCTACCAACAAAAGTTTCCTTAAACCCATAAAATAAGCCCTAAAAATTTTAATCCCAATTTACGGGGAAGAAATGGTTTTCCAATTTGGTTAACCAATTAAATTCCATTAATTTCAAAACATGGATAGATTAAAAAAACTTTGGAA
>WTJN01000033.1:4692-9090 GCA_011526265.1 Candidatus Arcticimaribacter sp.
TTGGGCGGATCCTTGCCATCGCAATTCTATTGACCGTTGGCCTTGGCCAATGGAACTCCCTCATTGGGATATTGGGCATTACTTCCAATGTTATATTCGAAATTTTGGTTGTAAACTTCCCGCAAGTAGAAGCACACAAATACCTCGGTGTGCTGCTTATTGCTCTCGTGATTATTGGGACGTTTTATTTTATGTTGCTCAAGGGAAACTATAGCCTGTTTGAAAAAATCTTGGTCATCTTTGTTTCCCTCATGGGATTTTCTTTTTTCTTCACGCTCTTTTTTGTGTTGCCGCAACCCAAAGAAGTCATTTTGGGCTTGGTGCCTAAGTTTCCCAAAATAGAGGGTGCTGGAGTTCTTGTCGCTGCATTTGTAGGGACAACCATGGCTTCTGCTACTTTCCTGTCGCGTCCTTTGTTTATACAAGGAAAAGGGTGGACCTCACACGACCATCGAAGACAACGCAATGACGCCGTCATTGCAGCGACGCTAATTTTTGTCATCAGTGGCTCCATTATGGCCGTTGCCAGTGGGAGTCTATTTGGTAGTGGACAAGTAATTACCCATGTTTTGGACATGTCCAATGCCTTGGTTCCCTCCATGGGAAAATATGCTGTCAGTATCTTTTTTGCAGGCACCCTAAGCGCAGGATTGTCTTCTATTTTTCCTTGTTTAATGATTGTACCTCTCATGTTGGGAGACTACAACGAAGGAAAACTCGATCTTCAATCCAAAACCTTTAAATGGATTACAGGCGTGGCCAGCATTTTGGCGTTAAGTGTCCCTGTCTTTGGCGTCAACCCCATCCAAGGTCAAATCATTACCCAGGTGTTCAACGTGTTTGCCTTGCCATTGGTGGTGCTGAGTTTTTTAGTACTTTGGAACCGAAAAGAAGTTGTTGTTCGGCACGGTAAGTGGGCGACCAATAGTATTATGGTGCTTGCTTTTGCCTTCTCTTTGATCATTTTGTATCAAGGGTTAAAGGGCATTTTTGCCGGCTGATTTTTCTTACACATCAATGAGCAAAAAGAATATTTTTATCGTCATGGGGGTCAGTGGTGCGGGAAAAACCACCATTGGAAAAGCGTTAGCCAAGGCGCTTTCTCTTCCTTTTTTTGATGCCGATGATTATCACCCCGAACAAAACATCACCAAAATGCGCCAGGGACATCCCCTCACCGATGCCGATCGTCAGCCATGGCTGTTGGCATTAAACGCCTTGTTGCATTCCCAAAAACAGCAGGGAGCAGTCTTGGCTTGTTCCGCTTTGAAAGGAAGCTACCGGTCTACCCTGCAGCAAGGGTTGGAAGCACAACAACAATTCATTTTTCTCAAAGGCGCATTGGCCCTCATACAACAACGCTTACAGGCACGAAAAAATCATTTCATGCCCGCAGACCTATTGAAGTCGCAATTTGCAACCTTAGACCCCCCGAAAAATGCCATTGAAATAGATATAGCAGAACCGCCAGAACTTCTGGTATCCAATCTTTTAAAACAAATCAAATGAAGCAAGAGATCGGCCTTATCGGCATGGGTGTCATGGGCACAAGTCTCAGTCGAAATTTGGCGCGCAATGGATTTGCCATTTCACTCTTTAACCGTCATGTGGAGGGCAGTGAGGAAGCGGTGGCGCAGAAGGCCCAAAAGCAGTATGAAGAATTAGCATCTGCACTTGCTTTTGATGCGCTGTCCCATTTTGTTGCCTCCTTATCCCATCCGCGAAAAATAATCCTCATGGTGAATGCCGGAGCGGCCGTTGATGCTGTGCTCAACGAACTTCTCCCGCAGCTCGATGCCGGTGATGTGATTGTCGATGGCGGCAACTCGCATTATTCAGATACCCAAAAAAGAATGGCGTCCTGTGCCGAAAGCGGAATACACTTTTTAGGTGCAGGCATCTCAGGAGGGGAGAAAGGCGCCTTGCACGGCCCTGCCATCATGCCTTCCGGGTCGACCGCTGGCTATGCCCTGATGCAGCCTTATTTGGAAAAAATTGCCGCTAAGAACAGAGACGGCCACCCGTGTTGCAGCTATGTTGGGCCTCAGGGCAGTGGCCATTTTGTCAAAATGGTGCACAATGGCGTGGAGTATGTCGAAATGCAATTGATTGCCGAATGCTATGCCTTGCTCAAACAACAGGGATGCACCAACGATGCTATTGCCGATTATTTTACCCAGTGGTTGCCCGAATGCCAAAGCTACCTCTTGTCGATCAGCATAAAAATTCTCCAAAAAAAAGAGGGAGATCATTATCTCTTGGACCGCATATTGGATCAAGCGGCCAACAAGGGAACCGGTAGGTGGTCGGCACAGGCCATTGCCGACTTTGGCGAAGCGGCTACCTTGATTCCCGCCGCGTTGTGGGCGCGCTATCTCTCCTATTTTAAAAAGTACCGCGAACAAGCGGCGGCTATCTTTCAGACCAATCCTTTGCAAAGTGCCCTGGCCATCGACCAGCTTAAAGCAGCCTACCAATGGGCTCGGGTAGTGAACCACCATCAGGGGTTTTCGCTCATTCAACATGTATCGAACACCCATGAATGGAACGTTCATTTGCCCACTATTGCACGGCTATGGACAGCAGGATGCATCATTCAGTCGGATTTGATGTATACCCTTTCCTCCGATTTGGCCACCCACCAACATCTTTTGTTGCACCCCCGCTGGAAAGATTTTTTCGAGCGCCACCACACCGCGGCCAAAGCCGTGGCCAAGGCAGCCATCGATGCTGAAGTTCACCTGCCCTGTTTGTTGGAAGCGCTCAATTTTTTTCACGGGTATAAAACGGTACATTCATCGGCCAATTTAATTCAGGCACAACGCGATTTTTTTGGTGCCCACACCTATCAACGCACCGACGATCCCACTGGGAAAAGCCACCACACCTTGTGGGAATAAACTAAACCAAAAGCCACAGCACACAAACCCCGCTAAATCCAACCAAAGCGATCAAAAGGGTGCTGATGGACCATGAGCGAAAAGTTTGTTTTTCGTCCATGCCCAAATATTTTGAAACCAACCAAAACCCGGTGTCGTTAACATGGGACAAAATGGACGCTCCCGCAGCAATGGCCAAAACAAAGAGGGCCCTTTGCGGATCCGAAAAATCGGGGGTGATCAAAGGGGCGGTTAGTCCTGCTGCGGTAATCATGGCCACGGTGGCCGACCCTTGTAAAAGCCGAATGAGCGCGGCCGCTAGAAAGGCAAATAACAACAGGGGAATCCCTTGGGCCATGAGCGTTTCGGCGAGCATTTGCCCCGCTCGGGTGGTGATCAACATTTGTTTGAAAGTACCCCCGGCACCCGTCAATAAAATAATCAGGCCGGCCGGCGCCATGGACCGCACAGCGATATCATTCAGGATTTTCACCTCTATTTTTTTGCGTACACCCAACCATTGCCATGCCAGTAGATTGGCCGCAAGTAAAGCCCCAAACGGATGCCCCAACAGTTGCAATGTGTAGCCCACAAAAGTGGGGAGCTGGGAGAGGAGTGCAGTGGCTGTCAGCACAGTTTTCAGAACAATCAATACCAAGGGAAGCGCAATGATCCACACAATTTCTTTTAGGGGAGCCGTCGCGGTTTCTGTAGGTGAAAATGCCGTTGTTGCCGGCGCTTCAATGTGCAAACGGTGCGCAATCCATTGTCCAAACACGGGACCGCTAACCATGGCGGTGGGCAAACCTACCACTACGCCAAAAGCAATGACCCACCCCATGGGCGCCGACAAAATATCGGCTACAGCCACAGGTCCGGGCGTTGGGGGAATAAAGGCATGCGTGACTGCCAAACTGGCCAGTAATGGCAAGGCATACTGCAGCAACGAACGCCCTGTTTTGCGTTGTAGAGAGTAGACCAAGGGTACCAAAAGAATAAACGCCACATCAAAAAAGATGGGGATGGCCAAGATAAAGCCCGTACAGGCCAACGCCCAAGCGGCTTTTTTTTCGCCAAAAACCCGCAACAAAGCGGTGGCCAGTGCCGTTGCTCCGCCCGAATGTTCGAGCAGTCCGCCCAGCAGGGCGCCCAGTCCCACCACAATGGCCACAAACCCTAGGGTGGAACCCATGCCTTTTTCCAAGGTCTCAACCAGCACCGCTGGCGATAGACCCGAAAAAACACCAATGCTGAGACTGGCCAATAACAAGGCTAAAAATGCGGGAAGCTTTACGCGGAGAATCAGAAACAACAGCAACAAAATGCCTCCCAAAACGGCCAAGAAAACAGAACCTTCAATCATGCGAACAATTTAAGAGAAATTTTGAATACGCTTGTTTTACGAAAAGTGATGGAAATAAAAAAACCTCAACGCCCATGGAGTAGTGGGTTGAGGTTTATTCATGTACTCGGAGCGGGACTTGAACCCGCACGACCGCAATGGTCATTGGATTTTAAG
>WTJN01000183.1 GCA_011526265.1 Candidatus Arcticimaribacter sp.
ATTTGACAATTTTATCGTAAAACGACTGCAGTGCATTGATCGATTGGTAACTGCTTGCGCCCATGGCATAGGCGTTTTTCTCTTGTTGTTCGATTTCTTTGGTCGAAAAACCACCCGTGTTGACGCTCACTGCATGGACTTCATAGCCTTTTTGTGAGAGGGTTTTGAGGCAGTAGGAGGTGTCTAAACCGCCACTGTAGGCGAGGACTAATTTTTTCATTTTATTTTTTCTTTTTAAACAACCCGCTTAAAAAAGCAGAGGTTTTGGAAGGTTTTGATTTATTTTCGTTGGGGTCGTGTAACATACCGGTACATAGACAAAGCTTGCGTTCGGTACGGGTGAGGACATCGAAGTTTTTACAGGTTTGGCAGCCTTTCCAAAATTCTGGATCGTCGGTCAATTCTGAGAAATGTACGGGTTTATAGCCTAAATCGTAGTTGATTTTCATGACCGCTTGGCCTGTGGTGATTCCGAAAATTTTAGCGCCAGGAAATTTCTTCAGCGAAAGATCGAAAACTTTTTTCTTGATGCGTTTGGCAAGCCCTTGTCCTCGAAAAGCTGGGGAGACGATTAAGCCTGAATGGGCAACATATTTCCCGTGTCCCCAAATTTCAATATAGCAGAAGCCGGCAAATTTATCGCCACTGAAAGCGATTACAGCATTACCATTATTCATTTTTTCCATGATGTATTCAGGTGCACGACGCGCAATCCCTGTACCACGGTCCTTGGCCGACTCGTCGATGGTTTGGCTAATGGTTTTTGCAAAATGTATGTGTTCAGGACCCGCAATGGTAATTTCCATTTGAACAGTTGAATTAGGATTAAATTAAATTTTGAGAAGTTGTGTAAGGAACCGGACACACCTGAGTTCCACAAATGAATTAGACCCCCAAGGGGCGACGGAAGCGCGGTTGGCGGATAAAAGCGAACGGCAAGACGTGCGTTGTTTTCATAATTCATTACAAAATTGCAAGATTTAAATGAATTGACCAAATCGAGGAAGAATTCCTTCTCATAAATGCTTTTTTAAAACATTATCTTTACGGAGTGTTAGAAATCGTTCAACAGCAGTTAGAATCGTACCTCGAAAACGAACATCCCCCCCAATTTTTATTGGCCTGTAGCGGGGGAGTAGACAGTATGGTCTTACTCGACTTATTGCACCAATCTCATTGTAAATTTGCCGTAGCACATTGTAACTTTCAGTTGAGAGGAGACGAGAGCGACGCCGATGAAGACCTGGTGAAACAGCAGTGCGTAGTACGTGGTATTCCATTTTTTAGTCAGCGTTTTCCTACCCAAGTCTTTGCAAAGGAACACAGACTTTCCACTCAAATGGCCGCTCGTGCATTACGCTACAATTGGTTTGAGGAATTGATGGAAGAAAAGGGTTTTACGTATTTGATTACTGCCCATCATTTGAACGATCAGGTGGAGACATTTTTAATTAACCTCAGTCGTGCTTCTGGCTTAAAGGGCTTGTCGGGGATCCCTACGCACCGCGTACTCCGTCCGCTGTTGGGGGTTCAAAAGCAGGATATTGTAACCTATGCGCAACAACAACACATCCCATGGCGTGAGGATGCATCCAACGCTTCAGATGCTTACTTGCGTAATCAGTTGCGTCACCACCTCCTTCCCACTTGGGAAAAGATTCGTCCAAATATTGCCGAGCAAATCCATCAGTCTATCCAACGACTTTCTTGGGCGGAGGAGGCCTTAGCCATTCAGGTAGAGGACTTTATGGAAAAGCATTTTGCATTTGATGGTGACGAAATAAAAATCCCCATAGCGTCCATAAAAACTTTGCGGCCAATGGAGTACTATTTACATGCACTCTTTTCGCCCTATGGGTTCAATCATTTAAGTGATTTAATGGATTTGCTTTCAGCGCAAAGTGGAAAGCAACTCAGGTCAAAAAGTCATCGGCTCGTGCGCGATCGAGATCACTTGCTATTGCATCCGATCCCAAAAAACGACCAAGAGCAGGAAGAAGTGGTTTACTGGGAAGCGACCAGCGATTTACAGCAGCCCATAAAGCTGCAGTTGGTTGGGGAGACCCCACAAAATAAGCTGACCGCTATTTTAGACGCCAGCTTGTTAAAATATCCTTTAATCCTTCGGAAATACCGGGAAGGAGATTATTTTTATCCCGTAGGAATGCAGGGCAAGAAAAAGCTGAGTA
>WTJN01000066.1 GCA_011526265.1 Candidatus Arcticimaribacter sp.
CATCCAACAAGTGGCAAAATTCAAATACCTACTCGAGACTATCACGAAGCCAAACTAACTCTCGCAGGCCAAGGGCTACCTACTGCAACAAGCGATGGTTATGAAAAATTATCAGACCTACCTATGGGCGCCTCAAAATCAATCGAGGCAATGAAACTCAAGCAGAGTCAAGAAATTGAGATAGCCCGCTCCATCATGTCTTTAAAGGCTGTAAGAGACGCTCGTGTGCACTTAGCTATACCCGAAAAATCAGTATTCATCAGAGAGAGAAGCACTCCAAGTGCTTCTGTATTTCTCACATTGAATTACGGCCAATCACTCAATGAAACGCAAGTTAATGCTATCGTTAACCTCGTAGCGCAGTCAGTTTCTGGCTTGGCCACAGACGAAGTCACGGTTGTGGATGAGAACGGGAAGTTGTTGACAACTGCCGCATCTGATCCAGAGACGACTCTCTCAAACTCAGACTTTCGTTACAGAATGCGCTTAGAAGAAATTTATAAGCGTAGAATTGAAGAAATTTTATCGCCATTGGTGGGTGCAGGAAATGCGTCAGCGCAAGTGAATATAGCGATTGATACAACACGAGTGGAGTTCACTGAAGAAGTGTTTGATCCTCAAAAGAATGCGGTAATTTCTGAGCAAAAGAGTGTACAAAAAAGAACCAATAATGCTTTGGCTAGCGGTGTACCTGGTGCTACTTCCAATCGTCCGCCTGAAGGTATTTCAGTAAATCAAAGCGCAACTGATGGTGCTTCGGAGGAAACCAAAGACCCAAATACGGCTGTCGAAACACCGAAATCTAATACACCTACAACTGAGTCAATAACTGAAAATCGCTCATATGAAGTTTCAAAAGTAATTAAAACAACCAGAGCTGCTAGTAATCAAATTCTTAAGCTGGACGCTGCTGTACTGCTTCGCAAGCCAAAAATTATGGATACAGCATCTGGAAAACTCGTACCTAAAGAATACACGACCGAAAAATTAGATGAAATTGAAAACCTAATAAAAAGCACAATAGGTTTTGAGAACAATCGAGGCGACACCTTAGCCCTGTCAGTTTCAGATTTTGAGCCTGTTGTAGCAACCCTTACCACAAATTGGTATGAAACTGATTGGTTTCAATCAATTAGCCAAAATATCGGTATGGTGCTGATGTTGGGAATTGTTGTGCTGGGCATCATCCGTCCCTTACTAAATCGCTTACTTATACCGGTCAATGGTGGCGAACTATCAGCCCCTTCCAACTTAGATAGTGAGGTTGCACGTGGTTCAATGGAAGTTAGAAATTCTGATGGTATCGATGAAATCATAAGTAAATTACGCCCAAAGAATTCTGGTATTTCGTTAGAAATGTTAGATACCGCCAACACCTATGATGATAAGGTCGCTATTGTTAAGATGTTGGTAGAGGATGAATCAAAGCGCGCATCAAATGTATTACGTCAAATGATGCAACAGGATAAAAATCCGTAGTTAAGGAGATCCTATGTCGCAGGAAAAACAGCCCCAATTATCGCTTACCGGAACACAGAAGTCAGCAATCTTGATGATGCTGCTTGGAGAAGAAGGGGCAGCAGAGATACTTAAGAACTTATCGCCCAAAGAAGCTCAAATCTTGGGTAGAGAGATGTATTCGGTAAGGGATGTCCGACAAGAAACCGTAAATGTAATATTAAACGAGTTTCTTGATATTGTTAGAGAGCAAACTGGTTTAGGCTTTGGAACAGAGGGTTACATTCAAAATGTTTTCCAAAAAGCATTGGGTGAGGAAAAAGCTGAGACGATTTTGAGCAGGATCACTCCCACTGAGTCACAAAAGCCAATTGATTTACTTGAATGGATGGACGCAAGGTCGATCGCAGAGTTGATTTCAACCGAGCATCCTCAAATAATTTCGCTGGTACTATCGTACCTTGATCATGATCTTGCCG
The DNA here is from genome assembly GCA_011526265.1 of Candidatus Arcticimaribacter sp. Classification (GTDB taxonomy): domain Bacteria; phylum Bacteroidota; class Bacteroidia; order Flavobacteriales; family Flavobacteriaceae; genus Arcticimaribacter. The sequence goes on from WTJN01000066.1 coordinate 1,938, forward strand.
CAGAAGTTCTTACGTTGATTCCAGAAGAATTAAGGTCCGAAATCATAACCCGCATCGCCACCTTAGAAACAGTGCAACCCGATGCTCTTTTAAATTTACAAGAAATCCTAAAGCAAAAATTTAAACAAAATTCGGCGATAAAAGCGACCAAAATCGGTGGGATTGAAGCTGCTGCGAAAATAATGAATTTTATAAACGCGAATGTTGAGCAAAAGGTTCTGCAGCAGATCAAAGA
>WTJN01000182.1:0-1658 GCA_011526265.1 Candidatus Arcticimaribacter sp.
CCGCGACCCCATGCGTGACAGGCATGTATTCTAACCAACTGAACTACCAGACCTAGAACGGCTGCAAATATACACTGCATTTTTTATTTCAACCAAATTTTTATTTAGATATATTTTAAAATCTGTTCCGTGGATTTCTACAAGGTTGATCTGCACTTTCAAATATTCCATAGAACAATACGGAGCCATTTCATGTATTTGTATTCGTACTGTTGCAATAAATACATTATACTTTCTTCTCCATCAAGAAGTTTGTTATACATCCTGTTCAAAAAGTAACATGAAAATGAAGCGTGTTAACAAATCCTTAACAATTCTTGCACACCACAACGAAAACGTTTAAGTTTGGAAAATGCTAAAATTGCATGAAAATCTAATTTATTCACTTTATTTATCAAACAAATGAAAAAAATGTTCACTTTTTTCGCGGTTCTATTCGCTACCGCCGTTGGTTTTGCACAAACGAATGGTACGGTGACCGACGAAGAAAACAATCCGCTTCCTGGCGCCAGTGTTGTCATTAAAGGCACCACCACAGGGGCAACTACTGATTTCGATGGTCTTTTTTCTATCGACGCAAATCAAGGCGATGTTCTTGTTATTTCTTTTGTAGGGTTTGAAACACAGGAAGTCACTGTAGGTGATGGTGCTGTTCAGGTCGCCCTTCAGCAAGGAGTCGCTCTTTCTGAGGTATTGGTTACAGGTAACCGAAACAAACCCAGAACAGCAATCGACTCTGCAGTACCGATCGATAACATCCGTACCTCAGACATTCAAAATGCTGGAGAGGCATCCATTCAACGCGCGTTGACCTTCGCCATTCCTTCGTTCAACGCACAAGACCAAGCGATCTCTGATGCAACAGCGGGCTTTGCTCCTGCGGACATCCGTGGCTTAGGTCCCTCAAGAACACTTGTTTTAATCAACGGGAAGCGTGTCAACCAACAAGCGCAAGCCTATCTGAACCGTACACCGGGTAAAGGTGAAGTTGGGGTAAACCTTGCAGCCATTCCAATGGCCGCCATTGAACGTGTTGAAGTGCTTCGCGACGGTGCATCTTCACAGTACGGTTCTGATGCCATGGCTGGGGTGATGAACTTTATCTTGAGAAAAGATTCTGCTTTCTCTACCATCAATGCAGGCACAGGAATCACTTCTGCTGGAGACGGTTTCCAATTCAACATTGACTACAATACTACTTTGCCTTTTGGGAACGGTGGTCGTGTTAACTTAACTTTGGGCTACATGGACCAAGAGTTGACCAACCGCGCAGGTTCACCAGGCATTAGCTCTGGCGACACTTCTGCCAGTTCTCCACAGCACGTTCTCGATTGGGTGGCCAACAACCCTACCCTTGGAATGATCGTGGGACGTCCTGACTTGAAACAAAAAAATGTTTTGGTCAACATTTCTCACCCCCTCGGTGAAAATTCAGAATTCTACACCACGCATAGCTTCTCTGATCGTTGGAACCGTTCTTTTGCCTACTATCGTCACCCCGCTTGGAGAGGAGATGTTGATGCTTCTGAATTTTTGGCTCCGGCTGGACAGTTTGAAGGCTATCATCCAACCTTTGAGGGAGACATCCAAGACCACTTTAATGTGATCGGTGTTGACCTTGACTTGGGCAATGACTGGCGTGTAGATCTATCCGTTAC
>WTJN01000182.1:1758-8958 GCA_011526265.1 Candidatus Arcticimaribacter sp.
GGATGGAGTCCTAGAACTTTCAAGCCCGGAGGGTATGCGTTTTCTAACGTCATTCAAAATGCTGACTTCACAAAAACCTTTAGCGATAAAGTTTCTTTTTCAGCCGGCTTAGAGTTGAAAGAAGAAAAATTTGAGGCCATTAAAGGAGATCCTTTTTCTCGTTACGGTTCTGGTTCCGATTCATTCGCAGGTATTTCTGCTGAGCAAGAAGGAGAATGGACACGTAACAACGTAGGGATTTACGCGGGTGCAGACATCGATTTCACCGAAAAACTATTGGTCTCTCTTGCTGGTCGTTACGAAGATTACTCTGATGCTGGAGACAACTTCAGCTGGAAGTTAGCTTCGCGATACAAAGTGAGTGCAACAACGGCTATACGTGCCAGTGTTTCTACTGGATTTAGAGCACCAACACTCCACCAACAAAAAATTTCCAACACCCAGTACATCATCGTCGCCGGTTCTACCGAACCCCTTCTTCAAGGGACAATCCAAAACGGAACAGACGCAGCGCGATCATTGGGAATCCAAGATTTGACCAACGAAACTTCGCAGAACTTTACCGCGGGAATTACCTTTGGAAATGGAAACGGTTTCACGGGAAGTCTTGACTTCTACAACATCAAAGTGAATGATCGTGTACTCTTTACCTCACAAATTTCTGGTGAGCCAGGGACTCCGCTTGCGGCCACTTTGCAAAATGCAGGGGTTGTCGCTGTTCAAGCTTGGATCAACGCAGGAAACACCAACACCACTGGGGTTGACTTCGTTTTCAACTGGAAAAAAGACAACTTGAACGTAGCTTTGAACGGGAACTTCAACAATACAACCATTGATAGTATTGACACCCCAAGCGAGCTTGGTTCTGTTGAAATCTTTGACCGTAGAGAGCAGAGCTTGATCATCAACTCTCGTCCACGATCAAAAGTGTCGTTTACTCTTGACTACACCGCTGACAAATTTGAATTTGGTCTTTACAACACAAACTTTGGTTCTGTGACTGTAGCCAATGCAGATCCTAGCTCAACAGTTGATCAAGAACTATCTTCTAAATTGGTTACTGACTTGCGCGTATCCTATAACTTTACGCCCAACCTAAGTTTAACAGGTATCATTAACAATGCCTTTGATGTTTATCCTGATGTTACCAACCCTGAGACAGGTGGTACAGCAGGAGGGCGTTTCTTGTACTCTAGTGAAGTTTCACAAATGGGGCAGCTTGGACGCAACTACACCATGGCACTCAAATACCGCTTCTAAGAAGACACCCTTTTTAGCATTAACGTAAAAACCACCCTTCGGGGTGGTTTTTTTATGGTATTTCAAAAAAAAAACCTGTCCAATTGGACAGGCTTAAATGTGTTTAGATTTCATCTAGCCAAACTAGAGTAAGTTGTCTAACGCTTGAGCATAGGCCGTTTTGGGTGCTACACCCACTTGACGTCCAACCACTTCGCCGTCTTTAAAGACCAAAACGGTAGGGATATTGCGCACGCCATATTTGGCGGCAAATTCTTGGTTGGCATCAACGTCCAACTTCCCTACAATCGCTTTGCCATCGTAGTCTGAACTGATTTCGTCGATGATGGGACCTACCATGCGGCATGGACCGCACCACGCTGCCCAAAAATCAACCATTACTGGTTTATCTGATTTCAAAACAACTTCCTCAAAAGTTGCGTCTGTTATTTCTAAAGCCATAAGATGAATGTTTTGTACAAAGGTATTTATTTTCTTTTCATGGGATGCATCGAAAGATTATATTCATTTATAACTGAATTGCTTCATCTAATTGAGCTTGTAGGACAAGCCTTCCGATTCTAGTAGTGCAAGAAGTTCATTGCTGACTTCAACTTTCTTTTTTCGGCTGGGAAGCGTGAGTTTTATTTGCTCCTCATCGTGAAAGACGTCCACCATCAATGTGGTGTTGCCTTGATGATTGCGTACAATATCCCCGAGCTGATTGATTCTATCGGGAGTCAATGATTGTAAGTGAAGCTGCAAAGTGAGTCGTTTTACGTTCTTCTCAAGCGTATCTTGTAACATTTCAAAACCTATGAATTGCATTCTTGGCGCCCCCACCTTGCCAGTTTCACGGTTGCGCCAACCTTCAACAATTTTCACCCGTAGGCGAATGAATGCATTGGGCAAAAGAAAATGACGGTACTTTAAGTAATCTTCTCCAAAAATGCGAAACTCATACTGGTCATCAAAATCTTCTAAACCAAACACGGCCCAGCCTTTACCGTTTTTAGCGATTTTATGATCGATACTATTAACAATGCCACCAAAACTCAATTCGCGATTGAGCAATAGGTCAAGGTCGTTAAGCACCGTCAGGGGAGCCGCAGCAAAATGTTTCATTTCGCGTTTAAAATCATCCAACGGGTGGGCCGACAAATAGATGCCTACCACCTCTTTTTCTTGTTTTAGTCGCTCTAGGGTGGCCCAGGGATCACAGGGAGGGATTTTTATTTCCTCTACTTCCATGGCACTGGCGTCTCCAAAAAGATTGGTTTGTGCCGAATGCAGGCTCTCTTGATGCTTGGCACCATAACGTATGGCTTTTTCCAAAAAAGTGACCCCATCGCCATCGGGATTAAAATACTGTGCGCGGTGGGTCGACCCAAAGGAGTCAAAACCGCCGGCAAGCACCAAATTCTCCAATGCCTTTTTATTGGCTGCGCGCAAGTCGATGCGTTGGGTCATGTCAATCACAGATTGGTATTTGGCACTGGCACGATGCTCGATAATGGTGGCCACTGCACCGCGCCCCACGCCCTTCACAGCACCCATACCAAAACGGATGGCGCCCTCATCGTTGACCGTGAATTTATGAAAGGATTCGTTCACATCGGGCCCCAAAACAGTCAATCCCATGCGGCGACATTCCTCCATAAAAAAGGTCACTTGCTTGATATCACTCATGTTGTTGGAGAGCACCGCTGCCATATACTCGGCGGGATAGTGCGCTTTGAGGTAGGCGGTTTGGTACCCAATCCAAGCGTAACAGGTAGAGTGTGATTTATTGAAAGCGTAAGCGGCAAAGGCTTCCCAGTCTTTCCAAATTTTTTCAAGTACGTCTTCGGGATGTCCATTGGCTTTCCCTCCATCGATGAATTGAGGTTTTAATTTTTGCAGCAGCGCAAAAATCTTTTTCCCCATGGCTTTGCGCAAAACATCGGCATCTCCCTTGGAGAATCCGGCCAGTTTTTGTGACAATAACATCACTTGCTCTTGATAGACCGTAATCCCATAGGTTTCCTCCAAATATTCTTCCATGGCTGGGAGGTCGTAGGCAATGGCTTCTTTTCCGTTCTTGCGATCAACAAAGCTAGGAATATACTCCAACGGACCCGGGCGGTACAAGGCATTCATGGCAATAAGGTCTGCAAAAACGGTTGGCTTTAGGTCTTTGAGGTACTTTTGCATCCCTGCCGATTCATACTGGAAAATCCCCACAGTCTCTCCCCGCTGAAACAAGGCATAGGTTTTTTCATCGTCCAAGGGAAATTGATCGGGGTCGAGATCGATGTTGTGTTTGTATTTGACCAACTGTACTGTATCCTTGATCAGGGTCAGCGTCTTCAGCCCTAAAAAGTCCATTTTCAACAATCCCGCATCTTCCACTACGGAGTTGTCAAACTGGGTCACGTAGAGATCAGAATCTTTGGCGGTAGCCACAGGAACAAACTTGGTAATATCATCTGGAGTAATGATCACCCCACACGCATGGATACCCGTATTGCGCAATGACCCTTCCAAGACTTTGGCCTGTTGGATGGTTTCGCCCGCCAAGGAGTCTTCTTCCGCAACATTTTTTATTTCATTGACACGCAGTACTTCTTCGGCCCTCAGTTTTTCTTTCAACTCACTGTCGGTGGCACTAAAGAGTTTTTGCAGCTTCATGTTGGGCAAGAGCTTGGCCAAACGATCGGCTTCCCCCAACGGCAAATCCAATACGCGGGCGGTATCGCGAATCGATGACTTGGCCGCCATGGTTCCATAGGTCACAATTTGTGCAACCTGACTGGATCCATATTTCTCAATCACATAGTCCATGACTTTCCCTCGGCCTTCATCGTCAAAGTCAATGTCAATATCAGGCATACTGACACGATCGGGGTTGAGGAATCGCTCAAAAAGCAGGTCGTAGGCAATGGGGTCAATGTTGGTAATCTTCAAACAATAGGCCACGGCCGATCCTGCGGCGGACCCTCTCCCGGGTCCTACAGAGACCCCCATGTCTCGGGCAGCGGCAATAAAATCTTGAACAATCAAAAAATACCCCGGATAACCCGTATTGGCAATCACATCCAATTCAAAATCAATGCGTTCGCGAATGTCGGCAGTAAGTTCGTCATAGCGTTGCTTTGCCCCTTCATAGGTCAAGAAACGCAAATAATTGTTTTCACCTTTTTTCCCATCGGAATCGTCTTCCACTTGATAGTCTGCTGGAATATCAAACTTAGGCAACAACACATCACGCGCCAGAGAAAAAGGGGTGATCTTTTCGATTAAACCCGACAAATTAAGAATGCTCTCCGGCACATCCCGAAACAAGGTTTTCATCTCGGCCTGTGATTTGAAATAATATTCTTGATTGGGGAAACCGTAGCGGAATCCTCGTCCCCGACCAATGGGCGTGGCCTGCTTCTCGCCTTCTTTCACACACAACAAAATGTCGTGGGCATTGGCTTCTTCTTTTTTGATGTAATAGGTGTTGTTGGTCGCAATAATGGGAATGCTATATTTCTCGGCTAAAGTGAGCAATACGGCATTGGCCCGATCTTCGCCCTCCTCACCATGCCGCATCAATTCAATGTAGAGATCTTCGCCAAACGTTTGGTGCCACCATTGCAAGGCTTCTTCGGCTTGGCGATCACCGAGGTTCAAAATCTTTGCAGGGACTTCACCATAGGTATTCCCTGTCAGAACGATTAAGTCTTTCTTGTACTTTTCCACCACGGTGCGGTCAATTCTGGGGACGTAATAAAATCCATCCACATAAGCCACGGAAGTCATCTTGGCCAAGTTGTGGTAACCGTTTTTGTTTTTGGCCAAAAAAACCACTTGGTACCCATCATCGCGGCGGGTTTTGTCTTTGTGATCGTCGCACACATAGAATTCACACCCCACAATGGGTTTGATTTGCTGGTCTTCATCGGCTTCTTTGTTGTGTTTTTCAACGGCTTTCAAAAAATGAAAGGCCCCCATCAAATTGCCGTGATCGGTAATCGCCACAGCAGGCATTCCGTCTGCTGCTGCTGCTTTGACCAGTTGGTCGATACGCGTGGTGGCTTGTAAAACAGAAAACTGTGTGTGATTGTGCAAGTGCACAAAGGGCACATCCTCCAACACCGCAGCATCTTTGACGGTCGGTCGAGCTAGGGAGGGAGAAGTCGATTCCTTTTGTAGGGCTTGAGAGGCCTTCTTGAGGTTTTGATGCTGAAGACCAACCAAGGAAAAAGGATGCGGTTGTTGACGCAGAGCCTCGGTTTGTAGATCTTGTTGTTCAAAGGCAGCCGGGCGAATGGCGTTGCGTCGCAACAATTCTAAAAACGCACGTGAAGTGGCTTCAACATCCGCGGTGGCGTTGTGTGCCTCTGCAAAAGATTCATCAAAAAGAAACTGATACAGCTCGGTCAGTGTGGGTAATTTAAACTTCCCGCCTCGACCGCCGGGCAATTGGCACAGAGAAGCGGTTTCCTCGGTACAGGTATCTATAATGGGTTTTCCTTCCAACACATCGGTTTTACCCATACGGAGAAATTCTGCACCCATGATGTTGCGGTCGAACGAAACGTTGTGCCCAACCACAAATTGAACAGAGGCAAGAGCGGCATTGAATTTCTCCAACACCTCCTCCAACGGCACTCCTTGCTTTTCCGCCAAGGCGGTAGAAATCCCATGCACTTGTTCCGAATCAAAGGGGATGGTAAAGCCATCAGGCTCAATCAAATGGTCTTCGTGGGCAACGAGTTCCCCGGAAGCATCGTGAATTTGCCATGCAATTTGAATACAGCGTGGCCAGTTTTCACTGTCCGTAAGGGGGGCATCCCATCGTTTGGGTAAACCCGTGGTTTCGGTGTCAAAAATCAAGTACATCAAAACGAAAATAATCAAAACTTTTCCCGTCCAAAAACGGAGTTATTGGAAGTTATCAACCTTGGTGGGCACGCATTAAAATGCAAGGTTTTTTGTACCTTTCCCATGAAAAGAAAAAGAAAAATGCCACTGCTGGAGTTTACTTCCAAAGGAATCTATTGTGCGCAAGCCAATGTCTATCTCGACCCTTGGCGAGGGGTGGAAAAGGCGATCATTTCGCATGGACACTCGGATCACGCGCGTTGGGGAAGTCAGCACTACATCACCCATCACGATAATGTCCCCATCATCAAGCATCGGTTGGGCAACATTTCGGTCACAGGAAAAGCCTATAATGAATCGTTTACCATCAACGGAGTGCGGTTCTCACTTCATCCCGCTGGCCATGTTCCGGGATCGGCGCAAATTCGGGTAGAGTATCGCGGCGAAGTATGGGTGTTTACCGGCGATTACAAAACCCAAATCGACGGCATTTCCACGCCCTTCGAACCGGTTAAATGCAATACATTTATTACCGAATGTACCTTTGGGTTGCCCGTGTTTCAATGGGATGACCCCCAAAATATTCACGACGACATCAACCGTTGGTGGGCCGAGAATCAACGGCAAAAAACCACCAGCCTGCTCATGGGCTATTCCCTCGGGAAGATCCAACGGTTACTCAAACATCTCGACCCAAGCATCGGGAAAATATACACCCACGGAGCAACGGAAGAAATGACGGAAGTCTTGCGTCACTTCATCGACTTCCCCACCACCGAACGCATTACCCGCGACACCACCAAAAAAGAAATTGAGGGAAATTTGGTCCTTGCTCCCCCTGCCGTTTTGGGGAGCGCCTGGGTGAAAAAACTGGGGCAACTCTCTACCGGCTATGCCTCTGGCTGGATGGCCTTTCGCGGTGCGCGCCGACGCAGAGCCGTTGACCGCGCTTTTGTCCTTTCCGACCATGCCGACTGGAAAGGGCTGCTTTCCGCCATCAAGGCGACGGGCTGTGAAAATATCATTACCACCCACGGTTATACCGACATCTTCGCACAATATCTACGTGAAAACGGCTGGAATGCCCGCACCGAAAAAACACAATATGAA
>WTJN01000141.1 GCA_011526265.1 Candidatus Arcticimaribacter sp.
TTTGGGTACCCTCTAAACTCTATCATTTTTTTTCGCAGATTTCAAGGAAGTTTTATTTACTCTCGGCAAAATCAAGTCGGTGAAGTACAAGAGACAGTATTCATTGAATGATGATAATGAAGATGTATTTATTTTCCATACAGCAACAGGGCCAATCATTCCCTTACCGTGTGGATTATTTGTGCCAGAGCTGTGTACACCAGAATTTGTCCCACAACACAAGCAACACAAAATTGAAAATAATGGTTCTCTTTGGGGCCAGGCAGCATATCTCCTGGCCAGCATTACTCATGGAGCTAGGTACTTGAACGATCTTTGCACTGGCCAGCGCTCTGATTATATTCGACAGTTCGGCGAAGACGCCGTTGATAAATGTATTGGCAAGCAACCATCCGACCCGATGGAGCACATTGCTGTTGAACTGTATGAAATGAAAGGAGCTAAAGGCATTTCAACGATTTACCCGGAGATTTCATCTGCCACTATTGGTTACTTGTGGAAATCAGGTCAGATGGCCTGGGCTCCAGATCCTTATTCGCACAATCATGGGACAGCTCAACAAACGAATCTTGATCTGGCTGTCATTAATACAATGATGGTAAGTCTTAACATTCATCTGACTAACTTTCAATTTCATTCACTAATTACCCTGTGATATTTGCAGGTTAAATTTCGTCACTACACTGACTTCTTCTTAGAGCATAATATGCTGAAGCGATTTGACGAGCACGAGGACGACGATCCATACCTGTTCCGAGATCCAAAGAAGACAAAAGATGACCTGGATAAGCTATTGCAAACTATGAAGGTATTATCCTTCTTGCGTTGTAACCTTCATTCTTAGCATCGTACAGATTTGACGCATGTGATCTCTCATGTGATTGTTATTGCAGGAGAATCCTTTTATATCCCAGGTCACCTCATGTCAGGTGCTGATTGGATATATAGGGGACCAAGCTATACAACCGTCACAGATGTCAGAGGTTTCTTGCGTTGCTGACGTGATTAAAATGCTTGAAACGGTTGCGAAAGAGACTGGAGATTGGCAGAGCTTTCTTCTACGTAAAATTCCAGGACGTCATATATCAGGCAATCATCGGCACATGGTCAAGGAGATGATCCGCATTGATTATCCAGATAATTTCAATACTGAACCTTACTGGAACCAAACCTTAACTCAGCTATTTATTGGTTTGAGTCCTGGCCAAGCTAGGTATCTTGCAGATTTTAACAACAGGTCTGGCTCCACCCGAATCGAGGATAAGCAATCTTCAAAGCTCAAGGTACGAATGATGCTTGGCAGCATATGGAAAATATTCGTGTCTCAAATGCTTTGTTCAACTGCTTGGCAGAATATGCGCAGGGCATTCGAGACTCTAGGACAAGCTGAATGGGATAAGGCGTCCGATGAGACAAAGAATGACCTGTTGGCTGAATATGAGTCAGAAGAAGCTCGGGACATGCATTTGCTGAATATGATTAAGGATGACGAGAAAGAGGGATTGCAGAGACACAAGAAACAAATGTCACAAAAATTAAAGAAACAAGGACTTCAAGCATCTGGGTCACAGAGTACTACATCTTCTGACTCGCATTTGTTCAAGTCATTGAAGATGAAATGGTATGAAGTCTCTGGCTTCCCGCTACAAGCTGATTATTCTGGATTAGTTTGGAAATGTTCGGACACAAATGTTTCCATGTTGCTCAATGTCGTCACAAACAAAAGGTGTGTACCTGCATGATTCGAGTCCTTGTTCTCGATTACGCGTAATCGAGCAAATGTCCTTTTTACTTAGAATTTCGTGTCTTTCTATCAGGTTGACGCTCGTTGTCGAGGAATTGCTTCAGAAATGGAATGATGGGGATGTGAAGCTTGAGGACCACGATGTCATAGTGGATCGGATGAGATTGACAATGACGTGGGGAGCGGCAAAAACCATGGTTGAAGAAGATTTCAAGAAAGCGCAAACGAAGGAGAGGAATGATTTCGATAAGGCGAGAAGGAAGTTTGTGGAGAAAGATAACTTTTCTAATGTGAAGAAAAAGCTCAGTGGTAATATGTCGAAGATTGTGTCCGATTACAAGATTTTGAAGGATTACCCTGCGATTCAAATCTCGCTTCTGAAGGTATTACACGTCAATGCATGTCTGTCAGACTTC
>WTJN01000010.1 GCA_011526265.1 Candidatus Arcticimaribacter sp.
GCCCTTCCTTTTCGCGGTTTAAATGCAAACGATCGAAACGCTCTACGGCTTCATGAGCGATATAACCAAAAAGACCGTTGGTTATGAATTTATAAGGGAACTTTTTACTGTCGAACTGCTGTGAAAATTGATGGATTTTCTCTGGTATATCCGTTTGCGCATCCACTTGCTCTTGGGTGCTAGAGCCGTCGGGATAGTTGGTGGTCAATACCTGGTTTTTTAATTCAATAGAGGCAATTGGGTTACAGCAGATATAGGAAAAATCGTTGTTGTTAGCATGGTAATCGCTACTCTCCAACAAGAGTGAATGAGGGTAGCGATCACGTAACTTGAGATAGGCACTCACTGGAGTGAGCGTATCGGCTAGGATTTTTTTATGTACCGTTTGCAGGGCAAATGTTTTCATTGGTTTTCAATTAAAAAAGGCTTGTCGTGACGACAAGCCTTTGTTTTATGGTTACAGCGTGTTTCACGAATAAAGAGTTTCTATTCGTTCCACCAATTTGTGCTGTGATTAATCGTTTTCATTGGCTCAAATATAAAAATTAAAATCTTATACAAAGAACCTTGAAGCACGATTTATTTCTTGGCATGGGAACCGTCGCAATATCCATCAGGATTTTGCGTGTTTCCGCAACCGCATTTAGGTCGATTTGGCATGGCTTACATTTTTAGGGTGACGTCCAACTTAAACTCGTTGTAGATCGCTTTATCGCCAAGGTTGTCGAAAAACGAATTCGATCCATAACGGATATCATACTTCGTACGGTCGATAACCACCTTAGCCGTTGCAGCACCTTCAGTTACTGTTAGGTCAAAGCTCGCAGGATTGGTTTTACCCTTAATGGTAAAGTCGCCCGTAACGGCATAAACCCCGTTTCCTTTTGCCTCTACAGTAGTAAATGTCAAGGTTGCTTCAGGGTGGTTTTCAACGCCAAAGAAATCATCAGACTTTAGGTGACCAATGAGGTTGTTGGCATAATCTCCTTCCAAATCGGTACAGGTCATGGAATTCATGTCTACCACGAAACTTCCACCAGTAACCGCTCCATCGGTCATGGTCAATGCACCCGATTTTAAGGAGATGTTTCCCTCGTGTTGACCGGTTACTTTTTCTCCCACCCAGTGGATGTTACTCGTGGCCAGATCGATGCTTTTTTCTTGTGCTTGTGCGCCAAGGACGAGTACTAGACTCATGGCGATCGTAAAAATTGTTTTTTTCATAGAATTGTTATTTAATGTTAAAGTTAAAAATGTTTCAAAACATGCCTAGGACAAATTCAAGGTTAGATGAGGGTGCTGAGTAGTGCAATTAGTTTTTCTTTTTCTTTTTCGTTGAGTGGGTTGGTCAATTGCTTTTCTTTTTCGTTGAGTTGATGATCGATATCGCTCAATAGAAGCAATCCTGCCTCGGTGATAAAAATCTCAATTTTTCGTCGGTTTTGTGCGCAAATTCTTCGTTGTACCAACGTTTTTTCAATGAGCTTATCCACCAAACGGGTGGTGTTGCTCATTTTGTGAATCATGCGTTGGTTGATTGTTGACAAATTAGCGGGGGTGCCTTTTTGTCCACGCAAAATCCGCAACACATTAAATTGTGGAAGCGAGATGCCATAAGTTTTAACAAATTGATTGAGCTCTTCATTGAATTGGTTGCCCACGCGAAGTGCAGTCACCACAAGATCTCGATTTATTTGCTCTTTTTTTGTTGTCATTACAATAGTTGTAGGTACAAATATATAAAAATCAAATCAATTCAACCAAATTTTGTTGTCATAAATCAATAATCCGTTTACATTTGAATGGACAAAAAATAAAACCAATGACAGCATTGAATGAAAAAGAGTGGGAAGCCGAGCGTGTGAATACGGGTGATGCAGTTCTACTCGATGTGCGTACGCAAGAGGAGTACGAGGAGAAACATTTAAAAGGGGCACAACTTTTAGACATTCGTCAGCCGGCTGCCTTCATGGAGGCGGTTCAGCAATTCGATAAAGACAAGGCTTACTTTGTTTACTGCAGGTCGGGCGCGCGCAGCGCACAAGCCTGTCAGGTACTCGATCAATTGGGCGTGAAAGCCACCTTCAATTTGGAGGGCGGTATCTTGGATTGGACAGGTCCAGTGGAATAAGTTATTGCACATCGCCCCCAAATCATGCGAGAAGACTTTATCCACTATCTGTGGCGGCATCAACGCTTTGCCGCTAATGACTTATCCACGACAACAGGTGAGTCTGTTTCTGTAATACATCCCGGTCAACAAAACCAGAATGATGGCCCCGATTTTTTGGGCGCGCAAATACGCTTGGGGCCCATCCTTTGGGCGGGGGCAGTAGAGATCCATGTCAAGTCCTCCGATTGGTATGCGCATCGTCATCAGCACGACAAAAATTACCAATCTGTTATTTTACACGTGGTTTGGGAGGATGACCTTGAAGTTGTTCATCCCAATGGAAGCTTACTTGCCACCCTTGAATTATCTCCGAGAGTGCCGCAGCGTTTAGTACAAAGCTATCGGCATTTTTTTATCAATATAGCAAATTCATTGCCCTGCCAAAACCATCCGGATCGGTTTCCCCAAACTCGGTGGAATTTATTTTTGGAACGTATTTACGTAGAAAGACTTGCACGTAAATCTAAGAGCATCCAAAAATTATTGAAGGAGAAAAACAACGATTGGGATGCAGTACTCTTTGTGTTGCTGGCAAAAAACTTTGGTCTGAATATCAACGGGGAGGCATTTGCTGCGGTAGCCCAGCAAATCCCCTTCGCTATTGTTCGTAAATTCAGTCGCGATGCGTCAACATTGGAAGCTTTGTTTTTGGGACAATCGGGTTTGTTGACTGCAGCCACCTCAGGGGACTATCCCAAACGGCTTTGGCAGCAGTATCACTATCTCAAACAAAAGCACAGTTTAGCCGATTATGTCGGCCCTTCGTTTCATTTCTCGGGGTTGCGGCCGGCCAATTTTCCCACCCTTCGGTGGGTACAATTCGCGCAGCTTTGCGCCCGATCGAGTCATTTGTTGGCGGACTTTTTTCATGGAGGAAAGTTAACTACAAAGTGGTTGGAAAAGCTTCAGGTCTCCTCCTTTTGGGAGGAGCATTATACGTTTCACAAAACCGCTAAAAAGCGGCTGAAACCTCTGACCAAAAAATTCATAGACTTGATCAAAATCAATACGTTGGTTCCTTTTTATTTTTGCTATCTCAATGCCCAAGGGCGGGAGGCAACGGAAGATCTGTTGGAGTGGATGAGCCAGATACCCCCGGAGAAAAACCAGTCGCTCGCTCCGTATGAAGCACTGGGGGTGAAAGCGACCAGTGCTTTGCAAAGTCAAGCCCTATTGACCTTATCGTCCAACTATTGCCAACAAAAAAAGTGCTTACTTTGCAATGTAGGTGTCTACCTATTAAAAAAAGAAGCATGATTGGAAGAAGATTTCGCTTTTGGCTGGAGAAAAACGGTTTTGCCGTATCAACCCGCTTGGCCGAAGCCTTGGGCATGAAAGTCAAAAGTGTGCGTCTGTTTTTCATCTACGCCTCCTTTGCTACTGTGGTGGGAGGGTTTGTTCTGTATCTTACCTTGGCTTTTTGGCTTAAACTCAAAGATTTAGTTTATACCAAAAGAACTTCTGTGTTTGATTTGTAAAAATCAAGCGGAATGATAATTTGTAGTTCCCGATTATTTTAGGATATTGAGGCCTCAAACAAATAATCAAAACCCAATGCAATTAAACCTTAAGCATGCCCTATCGTTGCTCCTTTTTTTTATCGCATCACCCATTTTTGCGCAAGAGCAAGGACTTGATGATAAAATCAATGAAGCATTCACGCCCATTGCCAACTGGTGGGGCGCCGTAGTCCTGCACAATTTTCCGGGCACCAACGTACCGACCATTATTTTCTTACTCGTGGGAGGGGCTTTGTTTTTTACGGTTTATTTTGGCTTTATCAATATCAAACGTTTCCCTATGGCGGTCAACACCGTTCGCGGAAAATATGACGAGATTGACGATCATGGCGATGACCAAGATGAAGGAGAGGTCAGTCACTTCCAGGCCTTGGCCACTGCCGTATCTGGAACCGTTGGGAATGGAAACATTGCCGGGGTGGCCCTTGCCATCGCTGTGGGTGGCCCGGGGGCTACTTTTTGGATGATTCTCTGTGGGCTGATTGGGATGTCAACAAAATTCGTTGAGTGTACCCTTGGTGTCAAATACCGCGATGTGGGAGAAGACGGTACCGTTTACGGTGGCCCCATGTATTATCTCACCAAAGGCCTTGAAGAAAGAGGCTATGCGCAACTAGGAAAAACACTGGCTATTATTTTTGCCATTCTATGTATTGGTGCATCTTTTGGTGGCGGTAACGCTGCGCAATCCAATCAAGCGGCCATGCAATTGGTGGAGTCATTTGGAATGACGGGAGGAAGCGCCCGTACCATCATAGGGCTCATCATGATGGTATTGGTTGGGGTCATTATCATTGGTGGAATCAAGCGTATTGCATCGGTTACCGAGAAAGTCGTACCGTTCATGGCCGTGATGTACTTGTTGGCTTGTCTGTATATTATACTTACCAATTATTGGTTCATTGACGACGCCTTTGGAATGATCTTTAGTCAAGCGTTCAACCCCCAGGCCGGGCTTGGAGGTTTGATGGGGGTGTTGATCACCGGATTTCGCCGCGCTGCTTTTTCCAATGAAGCCGGGGCAGGTTCAGCCTCCATTGCGCATTCTGCTGTAAAGACAAAATACCCTGCCTCAGAAGGTTTGGTCGCCTTGCTAGAGCCTTTCATCGATACTGTAGTGATCTGTACCATGACGGCTTTGGTGATCATTATTTTTAATGGCGATAGCACCGTTTTCCAATACGGAGGTGAGGGAGGAATTGTAACCATTGCCGGGCAACAAGTAGAAGGTGCTGGTATTACTGCCGCTGCCTTTGCCAAGTACATTTCGTTTTCAGGACCATTCTTGACTGTAGCGGTTGTTTTATTCGCTATTTCAACAATGATTTCATGGTCCTATTACGGGCTTCAGTCGTGGATGTTTGTTTTTGGAAAAAGCAAAGTCTCTGACCTGACCTACAAAATTCTCTTTTTGCTTTTTATTGTCATCGGAGCTGCCGGCGATATGTCCGCGGTATGGACGTTCTCTGATGCCATGATTTTGGCCTTGGTGTTCCCCAACATGATTGGTCTGTTCTTCTTGTTCCCTAAGGTGAAAGAAGAATTAACACGCTACACAAGTGCGATCGCTGCAAAAAAATAAGACGACATGGCCTCACAAACAACGCAATTCTATCGTTGGGGGGCTGTACTGATTTTATGCATGGGGCTTTTCTTTGGAAAAGCCTTTTTGCTTGGGGATAAACGACCCAGCCCACAATCACCATTGACAATAAATACTGCTCTCCAAGCGCATATTGATGGGTGGAAACAAAAACAATCAACGGCAAATATTTACCCGTTCAATCCCAACTACATCAGTGATTATCGCGGGTATTTTTTAGAGATGACCCCTGCGCAAATCGATCGTCTTCATGCCCACCGACAAGCAGGGAAGTGGGTGAATACTGCCGATGATTTTGAAATGGTAACTGGCGTATCCAAGGCATGGATGGATAAATATGTACCGTATTTTCAATTTCCACAAAAACAGTTTTCATCGTTCACAAAAACAAAAGAAAAGAAAATAAGTATTGATCTCAATCGCGCAGATACAATGGCCTTTCGACAAATCAAGGGGATTGGACCGGTATTGAGCCGTCGAATTGTCAATTACAGAAAACGATTGGGGGGGTACTCTGTCGTCAATCAAGTGGCGGAGGTCTATGGTTTATCCCCTGAAGTCAGCGCACGACTTCAAACAGTGAGCCGTATTGTGAGTTCTCCGCATATTGTTCGATTGGACATACAAACCGCCAGTGTAGAAGAATTGGCTTCCATTCCTTATTTGAATTACAAGCAAGCAAGGGCTATCGTCGCTTATCGTACAGCGCAGCAAAAGATATCTATGCATGAGTTAGAAATCTTGCCCGAATTGGCCCATGTTTCAATTGAAAGATTAGTCCTATATTTGTTTTAAAAAGAAAGCTATGATGGACACGTCAAACACCATGATGATGCACCCTACAGAATCATTAGGGATGGTGGCTGAGGCCGCTAAAGCCTACGCAGAAAAACATTTGAAACCCCACGTGATGGAGTGGGACGAACACCAGTATTTTCCTGTAGAAGCGATGCGCGAAGCTGGCGCAATGGGATTCTTGGGTGTACTGATTCCCGAAGAATACGGAGGAGCTGGATTGGGCTACCACGAATATGTGAAAATCATAGAAGAGATTTCTATTGTAGATCCCTCAGTTGGTTTATCCGTCGCTGCGCACAATTCACTGTGCACCAATCATATCTATCTTTTTGGAAACGAAAGCCAGCGTTGTAAATGGTTGCCCAAATTAGCAACTGGAGAACACATTGGTGCCTGGGGTCTTACCGAACACAACACCGGTTCCGATGCCAAAGGCATGAGTACAACAGCCAAGCGCGACGGTGAAGATTGGATTCTTAATGGAACCAAAAACTTCATCACACACGGAAAAAGCGGTGACATTGCTGTGGTCATTGCCCGCAACGGTGAAAAAGGAGACAATCACGGAATGACCGCCTTTGTGGTCGAACGTGGAACCCCAGGATTTAGTGCAGGGAAGAAAGAAAATAAACTGGGCATGCGTGCTTCGGAGACAGCAGAAATGGTCTTTGATAACTGCCGTATTCCCGACGAAAACCGTTTGGGAGAAGTGGGTGAAGGCTTCATCCAATCGATGAAAATTTTGGATGGTGGACGAATCTCTATCGGTGCGCTTTCTTTGGGAATTGCCAAGGGCGCTTATCAAGCTTCGGTCAAATACGCCAAAGAACGTGAACAATTTGGTCAGTCCATCAGTAAGTTTCAAGCCATTGCATTTAAGTTGGCCGATATGGCGACAGAAATTGAAGCATCAGAATTGCTCCTGCAGAAAGCGTCCACCGATAAAATGGCGGGAAAAAACGTGACAAAAATAGGGGCGATGGCCAAAATGTATGCTTCAGAAACCTGTGTTAAAATTGCCAATGAAGCCGTTCAAATACACGGAGGATACGGATTTACAAAGGACTATCCCGTTGAGAAGTTTTACCGCGACGCCAAGCTATGTACGATTGGCGAAGGGACTACAGAGATACAGAAATTGGTCATTTCACGTGCTTTATTAAAGTAATTCGATAAAAAGCAAAATACATTGTTAAAAGCATGTATATTTGCACACATTTTAAAAGAAAGGAGGTTCAACGTTTATGTTAATAATTCCACTAAAAGAAGGCGAAAACATCGATAGAGCGCTAAAGCGTTTCAAACGTAAATTCGACAAAACAGGAGGCATGCGCCAGTTGCGTGCCCGCAAGCAGTTCATCAAACCCTCTGTAAAAAACCGTGCTAAAATTCAAAAAGCACAATACATTCAGCGTTTGCGTGACGCCGAAATGCAGTAGAGATTAACTGTCATTAAATAGGAATACGTTAGGAGAAAAGTAGTAACTTCCTCCTAACGTATTTTTTTATGTTCATTCCGCAGTTTATCGATTTTTTGGAAAAGGAGAAAAAATATTCTCCACATACGCTTTCTGCCTACCAAGCCGATCTCCAACAATTTTTGTCCTACTGCACAACCACCTACAACCTTTCTGAGATCGACCATGTGGACTACCCCATCATTCGCTCATGGATGGCCGCATTGGTCGAAAGTGGCCTCAGCGCACGAAGTGTTAACCGCAAGTTATCCTCTTTACGCAGCTATTATCAATTTCTTCTTCATACGTCCGTGATTCAAAGCCACCCCATGCTGCACCACCGTCCATTGAAAGCTGAAAAAAAAATTCAACTTCCATTTTCGCAAAAAGAGATGCAGCAATTGTTGGACGGGAATCTATTCTCCAATGACTATCACGGAATATTGGCCAAAACGGTCATAGAGACCTTGTATGCCACGGGAATGCGCCGCACAGAGTTAATACATTTAAAATACGATGGGGTAGATTTTGATACGGACCAACTTCGGGTCTTGGGGAAGAGAAACAAAGAACGGCTCATTCCCCTTCTACCTTCATTAAAAATACAGCTTCAAGTTTATCTCAAAGCGCGGGAAGATATTAGCCTTCCGGCGGGATTTTCCTATTTTTTTTGCAATACCAAAGGAAAGAAACTCAGTGAAAATTTTGTTTATAAAACAGTGAATGATTACCTTGAAAGGGTCTCGTCGAAGGTAAAACGCAGTCCACACATGCTTCGCCATAGTTTTGCCACGCATTTGCTGAATCAAGGGGCAGACCTCAATTCGGTAAAAGATTTACTAGGGCATGCTTCTCTTGCTGCTACACAGGTCTATACCCACAGCAGCATGGATCAAATAAAAAAAGTGTACCGCAATACACACCCCCGAGGAGACAAAAAATAAGTTTAATCCTTAAAATTGATGTCTTATGGAAACTAATGTTCAAGCAACCAACTTCACTATCGATCACAAATTGATTGCATTTACCAAGAAAAAAGCGAGCAAGCTGTATCAGTTTTACGACAAGATTTTAAGGATAGAAGTCGTTTTCAAGCTAGAGAACGCTGCCGGCAGAGAGAATAAATTTGCCGAATTGAAGGTAGATGTCGTTGGCGATAATATGGTTGTCAAAAAAGTATGCAAGAGTTTTGAAGAGGCGGTAGACCTCAGTGTTCGTGCGGCCGAAAGGATGTTGATCCGCCACAAAGAATTAATGCGCGCATAGACCTATTTTTTTTCAAATTTCTTTTGAAACAAAATAAATTAATTGATACATTTGCACCGCTCGCAAGGGCACTGTAAAAGCCGATGTAGCTCAGCTGGCTAGAGCAGCTGATTTGTAATCAGCAGGT
>WTJN01000142.1 GCA_011526265.1 Candidatus Arcticimaribacter sp.
ATTATTTGACATTTTCTAAGAAAAAAATGTTTTAATTCGATTTAATTGAGCATGGAATTAGTGAAATTCACCAAATAAATAGGGTAAACATTAAATGATTGATGCACAGGACGTTCAGATTCTCAGACTTTTGACAGAAGATGGACGTATGTCTATCCATGAACTGAGTGAAAAGGCTGGCCTGTCTCATACGCCAGTGAGTCGTCGTGTGAAAAAACTTGAAGCTAGCGGGATTATCACAGGCTATGAGGCTCGAGTAGACGAGCGTAAGTTAGGCTTTACCTTCTCAGCATTTGTCTCCGTTCGTTTGGATAAACAAATTGATGAGACCTTGGTAGCATTCGAGCGCCAGATTAAACTTATGCCAGAAGTGGTAGACTGTTGGCTAATGACGGGAAACCACGACTATCTGCTACGTGTTGTTACTCGCGACATTGAAGAGTTTGAGACTTTTTTGTTGCGTGACCTAACCCGTACGCAAGGGGTGGCCTCAATGGAATCGTCAATACCATTAAGGCGTGTCAAGGCCGGCGCTGCACGCACATATTGAGCATTATCATGCTTTAAATCGTTTTATTTACCTAAGAATTAGCAAACAAGATTGCCGTAAATTTTAAATTATAGAATGGGAGGTCTGTCGATGAACTATCACGCTCTTTTTAAAAATAAGAATGGAAAAAAGGTGCGTGTCGCTCTTGTTGGTGTGGGTGACTTTGGCGCGACGCTAATCGATCAATCTAGGAGTATCGATAGGATTAGTATCACCGTTATCTGCGATAAAGATGAGCAGCGTATGCAAGATGTGGTCAGAGACAATTGCTTAGAGTCTCCGCCGGTTATGGTAACCGATATTATGGCTGACAATGTTCCTGAGTTCGATGTGCTTGTCGAGGCGACCGGTCAGCCTGAAGTTGCCGCTGCAGTTGCTGAGTGGGCCATTGGCAAAGGGTGCCATGTTGTAATGGCCTCGAAGGAGGCGGGCATCGTTGTGGGCCCAATCTTGAGCCAGATGGCGATGCAGAAAGGCGTTGTCTATACTGAGGTTGAGGGAGATCAGCCAAGTCTTCTAATTGGGCTGAATAGCTGGGCAGAAACACTTGGTCTTGAAGTACTGGCTGCAGGCAAATCTAGTGAATATGATTTTGTTCTTGAGGATGACGACACGCTCTGTTGGTTAGGGAAAAGATATCAGAACTCTGGAATGCTAAATTTATGGCATTGTCCTGACGGAGACTGGCAGAAACATGTTGCCCGCCGAAATACAGTGGCTTCAAATGCAAGATTTCCAAGGCGCACTGTTCCTGATTTTTGTGAACTTGGTGTGGTTGCTAATGGTACAGGGCTAGTCCCTGACAAGGCTTCTCTGCACGCACCGTTGTTAAGGCCAGTCGAACTTGCGGATGCCTTTCAGCTTAGCGGTGAGGGCGGACTATTGAAAAACACAGGAATTATTGATGTGTTCAATTGTCTGAGACGTTCGGACGAAATGAGTTTTGCTGGCGGTGTCTTTGTGATTGTGCGCTGTGAAAATGAAAAAACTTGGGATTTGCTTCGGGGGAAAGGGCACGTTGTGGCTCAAAATACCAAAACAGCCATGCTTTTTATTGGGCAGCATACTTTAGGAGTGGAGGCTGCTATGTCAATTTTAAGCGCAGCTTTATTGGAAATCCCAACTGGAGCTTTGGCACCTAAGCCAGATGTGGAGTTGATCGCAAGGACTGCACGCGATTTCAAAAAAGGTGAGATATTGAAAATTACAGATATGCATCATCATGCAGTTGCAGGATTGGAGCCAGAACTTGTAAATGCTGAGCGTGATCAAGCAAGCGCTCCAGTGCCATATTATTTGGCGACAGGAAGAAAACTACTCAAAGATGTGAAGCAAGGTACGGTGTTGTCCTGGGAAATGGTTGACATAGATTTGAACTCGAGGCTCTATCAATTGCGAAAACAGCAATCTGACTTGTGGTTTCAGTGATGTTAGTTTGTTGTGACCGTTAGGCATCATTGCTGAATTGTTAAGGGAAACTTCAAGAGTCGCCTGGCGACTTTTTGGCGACCGGCGGCTGTAACCCGCAGAAACCCTAGAGTTATGTCAGGCTCATAACCTGAAGGTCGCAGGTTCAAATCCTGCCCCCGCAACCAAT
>WTJN01000096.1 GCA_011526265.1 Candidatus Arcticimaribacter sp.
TCGTTATCTAATTGATTTACATTATTTTATCAAATTAAAAAAGGTACACCGTGAAATCTACAGGTTTTGATTAAATCGTTTTAAGAAATTTATTTGACCCATTTTTGCTCATCACAAAATTCATCGTTGTTTGTATTTGGTTTTTCCTTGTTAAAAGTCACCTCATCCTTAGGTGTAACTTCTGTTCAATCTAACATAGGTTGTATGAATCAATGTTTTATTAGGAGTCTGTGATTGGATGAAATAAAGTATTGTAAGATGTGATTTAAAAAGATCCATTTCACTGTCTGTGATCATAACAATCAAAACTTTTATTTTTATTTAAATCAAACCCTGAGTAGTTATTAATTTTATACGTATGAAAAGATTAGAATTTCTGTATAGAATCGGTTCTGTATTTGGAATCACAACACTTAGTTCTTCCCTCTTAGGGTCTTGTAAGTCAAATGATCCTGAAGATGAAATAGTAACGCTTAGTGAGGACGAAGTCATCTACAATGATTTAAAAAACAAAACCGCTAATAATGGTAAATATTTAGATGGAAGAATACTTTATCTTGATATCACTCATGACAATTTTTCTTCTTTGAATACTGTGGGTGAATTTGTCAATGATTTCGATAATTATGTTTTAATCCTTCGAAAATCAGAAGATCTTTTTCAATCGTTTAGTAATTGCTGTCCCCATCAAGGAACATTCAATCAATGGTCCTATTCCAATGGAAGGTTCAGATGTTCTAATCACGGGAACACCTACGGAACATCAAATTCCAACATTGTACAATGTGGTTCTAGATCAACTTCAGGGAATTTAAAACAGTACCAAACAAGTCGAAATCAAGATATATTGATTGTTGATTTTGATTCTTAATTTACCTGAAAGGAATAGACTATAGTATAGGAGTTACTAACACCATCTGATGTTTTGATCCTCCAATAATAAGTTGTTCCACTTTGAACCGGAACTTGATACGTTGATTCACTAATTCCAACTTGTTCACTTAGGGGATTTTGCAATCCATCCACGGTATCAAAGTACACCGTATAAGATAAAGTATCGTCTTGATCAACATCGTTCCCTTCCCATAGTAAGGTGGTCATTCCATTGGTTGCATCAATATTTGATCCTTTTTTAATCCATATATTGATGAAATTAACAAAGCACCTTACTTTTATAGGTGATAAAACGTTTCTCCACTTAGATAGGAGAGTTATATAAAAACATGATCAAAAAACTTGTACTGACCACCGTTATACTTCTCTCTTTACTGGTGTTTATTTATGTTGTTGTCCTCTACTTTGTCCCGTCTTTTGGCGGGGACCTCACTGCTCAACAGAAAGAAGAATACTCCGATTTAGAGAATTTCAACCAAGGTAAATTCAACAATCGAAGAGCCGTACCCGAACCCTTGACCTTTTCCAAGTTTTTTCGGCTGGGCCATGCTTTTTTCACTACGAAAGTGGAAAACGGACGACCTTCCACTGCACCAGAAATTGTTAAGATCGATAAAAAAGAGATCGAAAATTACACTGGAACACGCTTGTTTTGGTTGGGGCATTCGTCTTTTTTAGTCCAACATCAAGGCAAAAACATCCTCATCGACCCCATGTTTGGTCAAGTCCCTGCCCCACTCGATTTTTTGGGTCAGAAACGATTCAACGACACACTCCCCTTGTCTCCTCAGGAGCTTCCCAAGATTGATGTGGTTGTTTTCTCACACGACCATTACGATCATCTAGACTATTCCAGCATCATACAGATCAAAGACAATGTTGCTCAATTCATTTGCCCTCTCGGTGTAGGGAATCATCTTCGCCGTTGGGGAGTAAGCGATGACAAAATCATTGAAATGAATTGGTGGGAGGAAAAACACCATGACGGTTTTCGATGGGTCTGCACCCCGGCACAACATTTTTCTGGAAGGAAATTCTCCAACAGTCAAGAAACCCTTTGGGCGTCGTGGGTGATCCAATCGGATGGATTGAATCTATTTTTTAGCGGCGATAGTGGCTACGACACCCACTTCAAACGCATTGGAGAAAAATACGGGCCCTTTGACCTCTCGTTGATTGAATGCGGTCAGTACAATCGATTGTGGCCCGATGTGCATATGTTTCCCCATGAAACCGTGCAAGCAGGTGTAGACTTAAACACCAAGAAAATAATCCCCATCCACTGGGGGGCATTTAAACTGGCCATGCACCCGTGGAACGAACCGCCACAGCTGGCCGTAAAAGCAGCGAAAGAAAAGAACATTGCCATTGAAATTCCAAAAATTGGTGCCGCAATCACCCTCGATTCACTGCCCAAACAATACCCTCCGTGGTACGACTCCACAAATTAATTATGTCCGTTGAAAAAATTCGCATCATCACCATCAATGAAGACTCCCTCGAACGGTGCCGACCTTTGTGCGATGCTTTGATGCAATATCAGGCCGAAAAAAGCACCCTCCATACGGAAGTTCTTGCGGCCATGAATTTTGACAATCGACTAAAAGCAAGTTTTTTATCGACCCAGAACAAAACTCTCATCGGCGCTGAATACGACGGAAAAATCATTGGTTACGCCTATGCCACCACCCATCAAATGACAACAGAGGGGCGCTATTTTCTACCGGATTGGTTACGGCCAATTTATAAGGAGGGGCAACTGGTGTTCTACCCTGATCAACAAGAGCTACCCGCCACTATTGGGGTGTTTAACAACTTGTATGTCACCCCCCAATTCCACGGCAAGGGCGTGGGCGGAAAACTGGCCCATCAACTTATGCAATGGCTTTATCACAGCGAGGCTTCCGACTGTTATGTCTACATTTCCAATGGAAATGAAACCACCATGGCACCCTTCTACGAGCGACTGGGATTCCATTACAGCCACGATGTGCTCGATGGGTTTATCACGGCTTACCATCAGAAAAATAAAAGTGATTAGCTATCAGGTCTATAAATCGTGGTGATTATACCTCTTTGTGCGCGCCGTCACAGAAAGGCAGCTTGGCCGACTTACCACAACTGCATAGCGAAAAACGGGGCCCGTGTTCTAAAGGCTTCCCTTCTTCGTCGGTGAGTTTGACATCGCCAATAACGACAATAGGGCCTGCAGATTTACGGAATATGTGAGGTTTTTTGGTGGACATTTCTATGTTGTTTTTCGTTTAAGATGAATGATCAATCGCCTGAAATTTTAATTTTTTTTCGATGGCCATTATAATGGTATTGGCAATGTCTTTGCCGGTAGCGTTCTCAATTCCTTCCAAGCCCGGGGATGAGTTGACCTCCAATAGCAAGGGGCCTTTGTTGGAACGAATGATGTCCACCCCAGCAACATCCAAATTTAAAATTTTTGTGGCCTTAATGGCTAGGCGACGTTCTTCGGCAGTAATACGCACCTTGTGGGCCGTTCCGCCTTGATGAATGTTTGAACGAAATTCACCCTTGGGCGCCTGACGCATGATCGAGGCAACCACCTTTCCGTCGACGACGAAACAACGAATGTCTTTCCCATCGGCTTCTTTAATGAATTCTTGTACCAAAATATTGGCTTGCAAACTTTTAAATGCATTGATAACACTCTCGGCTGCTTTATTAGTTTCCGCCGAAACAACACCTTTCCCTTGTGTGCTTTCCAATAATTTGATAATCAGCGGAGAACCTCCCACCATGTCGATCAAATCTTTGGTTTCCAGTGGTGACTTGGCAAATCCCGTCACGGGGATTTGAATCCCATTTTTGGAGAAAAGCTGAGAAGAAAATAATTTATCTCTCGACTGACTGATGGAGGCAGCGGTATTCAAACAATAGGTACCGATAGAGTCAAACTGCCGCAATAGAGCGCAACCATAAAACGTCATGCTAGGACGAATCCGTGGAATCACTGCATCGAGTTCATCCAAAATATTCCCCCCTCTATACCGCACCTCAGGCGTTTGAGCATCCAAACGCATATAGCAATGCTGAATGTTGAGGAACTGAATTTCATGTCCTCGGGCCTGAGCAGCCTCCATCAATCGTTTGTTGCTGTACAGATTACGATTGGTGGCCAGTAAGCCAATTTGTAGCCCTGTTTTTTCGCGGTACAAATGCCGGTAAAACTGCCCAAAGGCTTCTTGGTCGTAATCCCCCATAACAAAATGTTTGGATGGATCGACCAAAAAACGTTCCTGCATGGCTTCGCGACCAAGTAACATGCGGTATTCCATCGAATCGCGGTTGGCCAAGGTCAACTCTATGTCAAAGGTGCGATCGCCAAGCGTGACGGGAGTTTTGATCACAAAGCGTTTCTGCGTCGTCCCAGAAGAGCTTTTAATGATGCGTGTATCGACAATTTTAGCGGAACAAAAAACACTGACACTGCGGTTGTCTTGCACAGGGTTGACCTCAAAATCAACCCATGATTCCCCATTACGCACCACTCTTTTAATATTGGTGGCTTGGATAGAAGAGGTTTTTGCTCCCGAATCAATGCGCGCTTTAATGGCAGGAATATTCAGCTCCCCAAAGGCACACCATTCTTCGTTTCCAATTATATTTTGTGTTTTCATATGATATGATTCATTCATAAAAAAAAGCCCCCCTTGACGGAAAGCTCTTCACTGGTTTTCTACAAACCATCTTGCGCCTGAGCGCAAGCAACACAACATTGTTTTCCCCGAAGGGTGATTTTTTCATTGCAAATATACAGTAAATTCATTAATTCAAAGGAATATTGGCAAGGATCTCTTTAGTGATTCGATGATGATGCTGTACGTGATAGACCGTGAAACAAAGCATTTCTCTAAACGTGAGTTTTCCAACCAAAGGATGAGGAAGTACATAAGCGTCCAAATCACTTTCACTGGTTTGAAGCACTTGCTTTGCAAGCGCTTCCACTTTTTTATTGTACGAATTAATCACCTTGGATTGTGCTGAAAAAGGAACCGCTTTGGGTTGAAACTGTTTGGGCGCTGCCGCTGTTAACCCTTTCAATGCCTTTTGGTATTTGGTGACCACATTGGCATAGGGCTTGCTTGGGCGATTGGCAGTGCCAAACATTAGTTTGGCCACAAAGCGCGGCAAGCGAAGAGCCAAAACAACAGGAGAGACCGATTGCGTAATATGCACCAATTGTTGGCCTGGTGTCCATTTTTGTTCCCAAGAATAGGTGAAATCTTTCGCCGGTAATTTTTCTATTGTCTGCGCAAAATCTTGGTGAGCCGACCGAAGCGCTTGAGCAATCTGCTCGCGGTTCCAAAGCTGGTTTTCATTCATAAGCGATGGTTGTCATGCGCGCAATACACGCTGGTTTTTTTATGTTTTGTATTTCAATGCGGATGTCCCAAATCACCTTTATGGCACCAAATTTCTGTTCTTCAATTTCGGTCAATGTCACCTGCCCTCTGACCATGGAGCCGACCAAAACCGGATGGGGAAATTTTACGGCTTCTAGGCCCGAATTGACCCCCATTTTGAGTGATTGTACTTGCACAGACTCCGCGATACACTTTGGAATCAACCCCAAAGACAAAAACCCATGGGCAATTGTTTTTTTATGGGGCATTTCCTTGGCTGCCCGTACGGGATCAACATGGATCCATTGGGTGTCGTGCGTGGCTTTCGAAAAATGATCGATCATTTCTTGAGTGACTTCAAACCAGGCTGTAGGTGCGAAAGTCGTTCCTTTTGCTTTTTTAAACTCTTTAAAGTTAGCGTATTGCATGGGTTTCGATTGAGAATTTCAATATACTCAAATTGATTCACAATACATTCACTCTGCTTGAATTTTCTTGTAACCCTGATAATAGACCAACGGATTTTTCTCGGGAAAAGCTTCCAAACTTTTGATTTGGCAAAGCACCAAAAAGTGATCTCCTGCTTCGCGAAGAGCATCTACTTGAGTGCTGTACCAAGCATGGCTGTGCGCTAAAACGGGTGCTCCGTCATGATCGGTAAAGTCGGGCGATGGGTGCATGGATGCTATGCGTGCAAAATGATTGCTTTCCGCTTCCATCTGATCAGTCAAGATGCTGATCCCTACGGCCATCCCTTCACTCAAAATTTGCGCAAGTTGATTTTCCTTTTTGACCGAGAAAAGAACCAAAGCAGGGTCTAGAGAAACAGACAAGAACGAACTGGCGGTCATGCCGTGCACCTCCCCTTTTTGCGTATAACAAGAAACGACAGTCACCCCAGTAGGGAAACATCCTGCAACTTGTCGAAGTTGCGCAGCATCAAATTGTTTTTGCTTCATTTTTTTTTCGTAAAAGTACAAAGTTCAAAAAGGGAGGGGCCATTAATTCCAAAATTGTTGCTGTATCTTTACCCAAAATATCCGCATGCGCTACACCACGGGAGACCCTATAGAAATGACCATTCTGCGAAAAACACCCTTGGGGTACCTGGTTCAAATTGATGAAGAAACCACCGGACTGTTGTTCCAAAGTGACGTATTCTCTCCTGTGCGTGTTGGTGAAGCGACTGATGGATACATCAAAAACATTCGCGAAGATGGAAAAATCGACGTTTCTCAACGCCCACAAGGGTTCCGAAATACAATTGATGAAGACTGCGATACCCTCATCGATGCATTAAAAGCTGAACAAGTGTTGTACTTCTCCGATAGCAGCAGCCCTGAAGCCATAAAAAAACGGTTCAATATGAGTAAAAAAGCCTTCAAAAAAGCGGTCGGCTTTTTATACAAACAGCGCGTTATTGTCTTACAAAAAGACCGTATTGAACTCGCTCCCAGCAAAAAATAGACGTTTTAGCTTTCTACTGCAACGGTCTGTTTTGACTGGATGTACTCTTCAATCAACGCTTCGAGAATATTTAAGGGTACGGCGCCGTTTTTTAACACCACATTGTGGAACTCTCTCAAATCGAATTGGTCTTGCAATTGCTGTTGCGCTTTTTCGCGTAGGGCTAGAATTTTTAACATCCCAATTTTGTACGCACAAGCCTGACCCGGCATCACAATATACCGTTCTATTTCGGAAACGACTTCTCCAGAAGTCATCCCTGTGTTTTCGATCATGTAGTCAATGGCTTCTTCGCGGGTCCATTTTTTGTAATGCATCCCCGTATCAACGACCAAACGAACTGATCGGAACATTTCGGCCTGAAGTCGACCTAAGTTACCAAAAGGGTCGTTTTCATAAAACCCTAATTCCCATGCGAGCTGCTCTGCATACAACGCCCACCCTTCTGTGTAGGCTGTAAACAAGGGGAAGGTTCTAAAAATGGGGACATTTTTCAATTCCCCTTGAATAGCAACTTGAAAGTGATGCCCGGGAATCCCCTCGTGATAGGCCAAGGTTTTCATCCCAAACTTAACGGTCTCCCCCACGTCTCTCAAGTTGGCATAGAACACTCCTCCGCGCGAGCCATCCATCGGTGGCCGCTCGTAGTAGGCTCCTGCTGATCCTTCTTCTTTAAACGCGGGAATCCGTTTGACTTCCATGTCGGCTTTGGGACGAATATCAAACGCGTCATCAAGGCCATTGTTTATTTCATCGATTATGCTTTTGTAGCCGGCAATGATTTGCTCTCGACCTTCATCGTTGTTGGGAAACAAAAATCGCTCTTCTTTGTTCAAACTTTGAATGATTGCCCCAATCGTTTGCGTGGTATCGGTATAGCCTTGTTGGGTTAAAATAGCGCGCATTTCTTGTTTAATTCGTCCCACTTCTTTCAAACCGAGTTGATGCACTTCCTCGGGCGTATAGTCAGTGGTGGTCATCAACGACAATTGATACTGATAAAAATCGTCGCCTTGGGGGAGTTTCCACACGCCCGCTGTGGAGTCGGCTTTTGATTTTAGGGACGTAAAATAATCAATAAGCGATCCGTAGGCGGAAAAAACAGTGGAGCCAATTTCGTTTTCTACTTGGGTGAGATAGTCCTTTTTTTCTTCAGCGGAAAGGTCTTCGATTGCCGCTAACTTGGCGGAAAAATTGGTGTAGAGAATGTTCCTCTTTACAGGGTCACTAGACTGCTCTCCATCGCTTAATGAATCTTCGGCATTTTGGCCCACAAACCCCGACATTTCACTCAACACACGATCGATGATAAATACTGGAGGTACTATTCCTTTGTCTTCTCGGATTTTTAATCCCTCTAAAACTTGATCGAATTTGGTCGTAAACTTAGACAAGCGTTCAATATAGGCCTCAACATCACTTTTATTTCTCAACTTGTGCGAACTCTCCATCATGCTTGGAAGATTACTTTGCACCCCAAACATTTGATTGACCGGATAGTCGTGATAACTGTAAGTCTCCCCTTCGATCTGTTTGCTTAGAAATGAACCTAATATTCTAGTATTGAGCTTGTTTTCTTTGGATTGATCGTCAAAATCATAGCTTTTGAGGGTCTGATAATTGGCTTTGAGCATTTCAAAGTCAGCCTTATTTTTTTCATCAGACACATCGCTCAAGTCCCCTTTATAGAAGTCATAAAGCACTGGTATACCCAGTTGGGTGACCAGTTCTGGATCCGACAAGGCCAGTTCTAAAAATATCTTGTCATAAAAATTTCTAATGTTGAAGGGCTTGAACCAAATGAGGTTAACCAGCCAAGCCCCAGCGAGGATGATCATCCCCAAGAGCGTTCGGCTTACCCAAAATTTCCACTGTCGTTTTTTTGCCATGATCGATACGTTTAGTTGTTTACTTCTCCCATTAACGGTGGTCTAAATTAAGGAAAAATTTAGGTCATTGGATTTAGTCTTATTGAAATGGCACTAACTAAAGTAAAAGAGAAGGTTTTTACTTTTTTGAAAAAGACTTGGAAAGTGAAAATAAAAAAACCTCAACTGTTTGTTAGACAAACTATTGAGGTTTGTTGTAGCGGTCTGGACGGGACTCGAACCCGCGACCCCATGCGTGACAGGCATGTATTC
>WTJN01000175.1 GCA_011526265.1 Candidatus Arcticimaribacter sp.
GTCTTCATACTCTTTAAGGACTTCTAGAGCAATTATTGGACTTCCGGCGGTACCTTCTGAATCTCTGCCAGTACCACAAAAAAAATCAAATAAGTTTACAATTTGAACAATAGGCCTATGAGCAGCTATGAAAACAGGAAACCATTTTTTAAGGTACTCACGGTAAAGTTCAAGCTTTACGTTGGTGTCTTCCGTGAAAGGTCTATTAAAGAATTCTTTGCTCATTTCTCCAAATCTTGCCAAACGTTCAGCTAAAAGGAGTAAGGTTCTGAATTTTGAATTTAGAGTTTACCTGAATATTCAAAAGACAATGGAACCTTACCAAATTGCGTTTTAACATTTGTTTGATTGAGTTTTGTTCGATGTTAGTCTTTGGCTGTGTTGTATAATTATTTTCCACCATTCCACCGCACACAAAAAACCATCAACCACAGCGATGCTGCTCTTTTGCTGCCAATACGAGTAGAGTATATTGCGTAGATTTTTCATGGTTGTAGAATAGATTTGGAGTCTTAATTCTTTGAAAAAGATAGCAAAAAAATCATTACTCCTTTCGAAGTAGTAATGATTTTACCTTGCAGTGGGGGTTCACAGTTGGGGTTGGAGGTCGAGATAGTCCTGTTCCCAGAGGCTCATTTGCGTGCGTTGATCAATATTTCCCCCCGAGAGAATCACCATGACCCGCTGCTTGGATTTTTGTGTTCTCAACCAGCGGACCACCCCTTCCATGGTCATGGCACAGGTGGGTTCAATGCGAAGTTTTAACAGGTGGGTCAGCCACTGGGTCCAGTAGCAAATTTTTTCTTCTTCCACTTCATACATCTCCTCCAGCATTTGCAGGTACTTAAAGGTGATGTCCCCCACCGATAGGGTCATGGCACCGTCGGCAATGGTATCGGGAACAGCGGTAAGTTTTTGAATGGCATTCATCCGCAGCGATTGAGCGGCGTCGTTGGCGTTCAGGGGTTCAACGCCCATGACCTTTGTTTTGGGCGAAAGGGCGTGGGTGCTAATGATGGATCCGGACAGCATACCGCCCCCGCCGCAAGCGGCAAACACGGCATCGATATTGTCCACTTGTTGCAATGCCTCGAGCATGATGGTGCCTTGCCCCGCAATGACCTGCGGGTGGTTGTAGGGGGGAATCCAGTACACCCCTTTCTCTGTCGCGGCGATTTTTACCTTTTCATCAACGATGAATCGGTCTTCGCACAATTCTACCGTTGCACCATAGGCGCGGGTTGCCTGTATTTTCACCTTGGAGGAATACCCCGGCATGTATATCGTGGCAGGGAGATTGAATTGCTGTGCCGCCCAAGCCACGGCTTGTGCGTGATTCCCGGAGCTGTTGGCAATGATGCGTTCGGGTTGGGCGTTGTTTTCGATGAGCCAAGCAAGGGTGTTGCAGGCGCCACGTGCTTTGAACGCCCCAATTTTTTGAAGGCATTCCGCTTTGAAAAAAATTTCATGGCCTAGCCAGTCATTCAGCACGGTAGAACTAAAAACAGGGGTTTCATGCACCAACCCATCAATCCGCTGCTGGGCACGTTCAATGTCTGCTATGGTGATGGTCACTGGCATATTCCTCTCTAAGATAGTTTTTTTTCTCTATTCGCGTTAGCATACACTGAGAGGGAATAAAAATAGTCTTCCACCTTTTTTGGCCGATTAAAAATGAATGCCATCAATGAGCTATAAATCAAACAAATACTGAAATTTCAGGTAGTACTGGGCGTTGTTGATGTGGAAGTCTTGCCGCTGGTCGATGCGGGTGTATGCATTGTTGCCGCCAATGTAGAAAATGGTAAACGGATTGGGGTTCCATTTCAGCAGCGGTTGCACAAAGAAGCGGTCGTTAAAATCGTTGTACTCCCCAATGATTCGAAAGGAGAGGTCTTGGTTGAATTGATAATTGATGTTCAAGCGAGCGATATAGCCTTTGAAATAAATACTGTTGTTTTGTTTGGCGCGCAGTTCGTTGTAGCGTAAGCTTTGACTCAGTTGCAGTTGGGGTGAAATTTGAAAGGTGTTGAAGGTGCCAAAAAATAAACTGTTCCCCACGGCGGGCGCTTCTTCGTCATAACGAATGGTTTCGGCCAAAGAAATAAAAATGCCCAAACGAATGCGCTCGGAAGGGCTGTAGCGGTTCCAGCTTCTGATCTCGGTCATGTTTCGGCCCACAAAACCAGCAAATTCTTCGTTCACCACTTGGGCAATGTTCAGGTTGGTGCGCAGGTTCCCTTTCCATTGGATGGAGACATCGCTGTAGAGGTCAAAATACTTGCGCAAATTGTTGTAGTTAAAGTTCATTTCAGACCCTATACTGATGTTCAACTGTTGAATCAGGCCTTCTTTGCTTTGGGGGTAATGGGTATAGTTCTGCGTAAACTCCATTCCCCGAATGCTGTTTTGGGTCACAAACCCAAGCGGGGTTTCGTAGTGGGGCGAAAATTGCTGGTAGTACAATTCGGTGTTCCAATTGCGGGTATTTCGTTCGAGGGAGAAAAACAGGGCGTTTCCTTTTTTTCGTTCCCCGTCCAGGGCAATGGTTTTCGCTTCAATGCTTTCGTCGCTGTCGATCCAATCTTGGTTGGGCTCGAGGATATTGCTGCTGTTGAGTTCAAAATTCAAGGTATAAAGGTCGGCAAACCGCAGCAGCCCATTGACGCCTACGACCTGCCCATTTCCCCCGTCTTCAAAAAAGCGGTTGGTGGACAGCAACCCCACATACGACCCATTGGCAAAGGTGCGTTGATAGCTCAAAATATTCGAAAAAGCTTTTCCGCCTTGTCCGGTGTTGGAACCGTTCTCGCCGGCAACCAAGTAGGGAGAGGATTGGTCATAGGCGGCCAGCCAGTACAACCGCTGTTGGTCGCCTTGATGAATGAGTTTGGTCGAGGCCAGTGGATCATTGATGGTTCGCGTATAAACGGTGTTTAAATTGGAATTTATGATCTCATTGCCTTCATTGAAATACGGCCGTCGTTCGGGAAAAAATAGCGCAAAGGTGGTGTTGGCATTCACCTGTGAAACATCGGCTTCAACCTGCGAAAAATCGGGGTTGAGCGCAAACTCCAAGGAGGTCACACTGTTGAGATCAAACAGGCCACTCAGTCCCACACTGCCCATGGGCGATTGAAAGTCAAAATCCGTTTCGGCGCGGTCACCCGACCAGCCCCCAAAGACAAAGGGCAAAAGATTGACGCGATTTTTGGGCTGGATGCCCTTGAGCACAATTTCTGCAGGACTTTGGCAAATCAAGCAAGGATTGTTCCGATCGATGGGGAAATTGATGTTGAGGCTTTCGTTTGTCGCTGTAAATGTATTGCGGATAAAAACCACTTTCCAGCGCATTTCCTCTTGTGCCTTGAATTGGAGGTTGGAAAAAGGAATTTTTAATTCTACGTGGTAGGCGGTGGGATGCTTGGACGCTTTGGACAAAAAGTTCACGTCATAGTTTTCGTCGTCCCCATTGGAGAGCACCTTTACATCGATTTGATTTCCCTCCGGATTGGTCCCCAAGGCTATCATGTATCGGCCATCGCCATAGGTGTCGAAGCCAAACATCACATTGTCGTCTCGAAAGCCTTCATCCCGATTCCGAATAGACGACCGCAGGTTGGGCATGTCGGCCTCGGCGACGAAACCAATGTATAGAAAGGCATCATCATAGGTCACATAGGCGTTGGTCGCAAAGGGCGCAGGGGCATTGTCGCCGGGGTCAATTTCATAATCGATGGTGAAATGCTGGGCCGTTTGCCATTCTTCGGGAGCAACGACCCCATCAAAGTCAATCGGTGGATTTTGACTCCAAACCGCGGTGAAGCAGAATAAAAAAAGCAGGGCAAGGCCGCGATTCATAGCGTAAGGGTTCTTTTATTATGACGCAGTATGACGGGAAATGTTACAGCAGGGCATTAAAATTTTTACAGGCAAGGGGAGACCATAGAGGCTTCAGACGGTGTCGCGCAATATCTTTTCCATTTTACGCCCACGGGCCAGTTCATCGACCAGTTTATCGAGGTACCGGCACTGACGTGTAAGCGGAAAATCGATTTCTTCGATGCGGTACCCACAGATCACTCCTTTGATTTGTGACGCATTTGGATGCAGCGTTGCCCGTTCAAAAAACGTGGCAAAGGTGGCTTTTTCATCGATCAGGCTTTGAATTGTTGCTTCGTCAAAGCCCGTGAGCCATTCAATCACTTGATGCAGTTCTTGGAGTGTTCTCCCTTTTTTCTGCACTTTAGTCACATAGTGCGGATAGACCGAGGCAAAGGTCATTTGCGCAATGCGATTGTTTTGTTTTTCGGTGACCTTCATGGGATAAGATTTTTCTTGTTTAGCTATTTGAGATCGCGAAATTCACGACGCAATTGTCGAGCGGTTTGGTCAAACAGCGGTTGGGTAAACGCGCGAAAAAGAACCTGCGGTGGAGGCGGGATCTCTTCTTTGGCCTTGGCTTGTTTCAGCTCCGCTTTGTTCAGCGCGCGTTTGTCGCCTTGATAGGTCAACCAATCATTGATCCATACATAGCTGCCAGGGAATTTGCGCTGCAGTCGAACGCTGTTATCGCGCCCGGACCGCACTGTGATGTTCAGCACCCCTCCGCTTTCAATGGTTTTCTCAAAGCGGCGTACATCGGCCTCTACGCTGCCGTAGACAGTTTGTTTGTTGCCCAAGCTATCTTTCACCGTTCCAAGGGCGACACTGTCTTTCACGCGGGTCTCTCGGGTTTCTTTCACATAGGTTTGTCCAATCACATAGTCGTCAAAAGAGAGTTCCACAATCCAGTCGGGGGGGGTGGATTGTGTTTTGAAATGTTGAATGGGTTGAAAATCGGCAAAGGGATAGCGGAGCGCATTGAGTGCTTCGACCAACTGCTGCTGAAAAAAGGCACTGTTGAGTTGCAGTCCTTGACTCGCTACCGGGATAGGGGTGATGCCTATGCGTTCGGTACCTTGTTCTAGCGCCGCTGCCAGTTGATTTTCTGAAACGGTAGTAGGCATGTACGCATTGGCTTTGAGGAAAGCGCGATAGCCATCGCGTGCAGCGGCTTTTTCGTTTTGCGCCAACAAGGCATTTCCTTCTGCGGCATAGGCCCTAGCTCCATCTTGAAGTGCGTTTTTTAGTGGCGCTTGATAATCAACGGGCGTTACCACAGCCAAGCATCCCGGGCAGGACAACAAGCGGGTGTAGAGTTGTTGAAGGCCACGATAGTGCGCAATCAATTGGTCATACTTTTGCAGCGATTGTCCTTGCTGATACTGCACCACTTTTTGTTCCCCCACCGATTGGGCATAACCATAGGCAGCTTTCAAAATGCCTTGTTGTTTTTTGTTGTTGGGGTTCTTCTGTAACTTTTTGATCGCCAAGCTAACCGCCTTCTCATAATTACCTTTTTCAAATTGGTTTTTCGCGCTGGTGCAATACGTCAAAAGCAAAAGGCTGAGGAGAAAACCGAGGACATTGATTTTTTTCATTGTGGAGGGTTAATGGTGTTAAATTACGAAGTTCTACCTACATTTAACCTAAAATCTCTCATGGAAGCATTGGACAAAATCATGGAGGCACTGTTTATTCCGTATCGCGAGCGGGTGCCGGATGTTGAAAAAATTGTACAGGCCATGGTGGAGCAAGCAGTCATTGGCCAAGAAAGCGATATTGAAAACGATCATGTGGCTTTTCGCACTTTGGGCGTTCCGCATTTGGGCATTGCTTCTTTTGAAAAGATTTTTTTACACTACGGTTATACCAAAAAAGAGGCCTATCATTTTGCCAAAAAAAAATTGGATGCCTTTTGGTATTCTCCTCCAGATCCACGCTTTCCTCGCGTGTTTATTAGCGAATTGCGGGTGGGGGATTTAAGTCAGCAAGCACAGCAGACCATTGCCAAATACACCGGGTCTCTGACCTCCGATCCTGTCGATGCTTTGGACTTGGACAATGTGGAGCAAGTGGGTGCTTTTTTTCACCAACCGTTATGGGCGTTGCCCACCGCAGCCGATTATTTGCAGTTGGCCGATGAAAGCGAATACGCCGCTTGGGTGATTTACAATCGCTATTACTTGAATCACTATACCATTAGTGTGCATCAATTGGAAGAACACAACACTCTTGAAAAATTCAATGATTTTCTAGAAGCCATCGGCATAAAATTGAACACGGCAGGAGGGAAGATCAAAGTCAGTCCAGATGGATTGTTGCGTCAGTCAAGCTCGGTAGCCAAAATGATTCCGGCTTCTTTTTCTTGCGGCACAAGGCTGGAAATTCCTGGCAGCTATGTCGAGTTTGCCGAACGATTACCCTTGCCGGAATACCAACATTTGCCCGCCCATGCACTGACCCGTACCCACCGACGCGATGGCTTTGAGGCCGGCAATGCCGACAAGATTTTTGAAAGTACTTTTCGGGAGCAAACCCAGCAGTAGGCTATTCTTCCTTTTCTTTCATTTTTATCTCAACCTCGCCGTCCAATAATTTGGCGATGGTATAGGCGGCAGTGCCAATGACGATGTTCATATTGTCCACGTCCATTTTTTCGGCTTCATCTCCGGCTTTGTGGTAATGCGCATAGTTCTTAAAGTCGAAAGTAGACAGCGTTTGGGCAGGTACCCCAAATGCTTCGTAGAAGGCATAATTGTCTGAACGTCGAAACAAATTATATTCTTTTGCCTGTGGCAGAAATTGCACAAAATTGGGGGAGATTGCATTCATTTTGTCAGGCATGTCCGACAGGTTATAGCCGGTCATATACACTTGATTTTTGCCCGTCGTCAAGGTGATCCCCAACATTTCAAAGTTGATCATATAGGTCATGTCGACTTGTTCGTTCTTCATGCGTTCGGCCAAATGATAGGCTCCTTTGAGTCCTTTTTCTTCGTCGGCAAAGAGGGCAACCACTACATTTTGTTTCCATTTTTTTTGACTCAAGAAACGCGCAATCTGCAGCACAGCAGTTGATCCTGTAGCATTGTCATTTGCGCCATTGAAAATACTGTCTCCTTCTTGCGTTTTAATCCCAATGTGATCGAGGTGTGCGCCAATGAGGACGGTTTTTTTGTTCGGGTCGTATTTTCCTAGACTCCCCACAATGTTGTAACTCCACAGACTGTCGGTCATCAGCGAGTCTCGGTAGGCGGGATAAAAAGGTTGAATGTTGTTTTTTTGGAAATAATCTGCTGCAAAGGCCGCTGCTTTGGCATAGCCGCCATGCTTACTGTCGCGTCCTTTCATGTTATCACTGGCTAGGGTAAAAAGAATGTTTTTTGTTTCTTCTACACCGATGGATTTTCGCACCTCATCCAAGCGAATGCTTTCGGTTTTACAGCTCATGAGGAAAACTCCCACCAGAGCGATTAAGCCTATTTTTTTCATACCGTTGATTTTTTGTTTTTTATTTGATAAAGTTGTGCCTCCACCCCTTGAAAAACGATCGCTCGATCAAAGTGCATTCCAATCCCTTTTGCGACGGCGATGGAAGGCGCGTTACTCGGGCTAATGATGGACACCAAACGTTCACTCCAATTGTTTTGAAAAGCATAATGTACGCAAAATTGCGCAGCCTCTCTTGCATAGCCTTTTTTCCAATGTTCGGGGAGGAGGGAATAGGCGACTTCCAGCTCAATGATATCGTCTACTTTTTGAGTCAATAGTCCCACATGTCCCACCAGTTTACCGCTTTCTTTTTCGATCACAGCATTGAGACCGCCCCAGTTGTTTTGATAACGGTGGGCTTGTTTGGCATACCATTCAAGGGCATATTCCAAGGGGCTTAAGCCGCCCATGGGCCAATGTTGCATCGCTGCTTTACTTTGAAAAAAAGGCAACCAGTCTTCGAAGTCTTTGTCTTGCTCAAAGGCACGAAAGCGCAGTCGATCGGTTTCATGTCCATGCAACAGAAATCCCATGGTTATTCCTGAACGTTTTGTATTTCTCCCGAGAGGCGGAGGACATTCCAACCGTTTTGATAGAAGACTTCCCCTCGCACTTGCACCACATGACCCACAGATTCTACCCATGGTTTTCCACCGGTTTCTGCGACTGTATTCTCCAAAAGATAGTAGATGTTTCTTTTATTTTTTCGCACTCTAAGCAAGGGCGTGGCACCATTGATCAGTGCGTTTTTTGTGCAACGGGAGTAGACTTTCCTCTCCCCATTTTGGCGGGTTCCAAACCAGCATTTGGGAGTGATTATTTCTCCTGTCAATTCCGTTTGTTTGGGAGCGGTTTGGTTAATGGGGTAGGTCAACGCCCTGGCGATGGCCAGTAGCGAGGGCTCCTCCTCAACGAGTTCAATCATTACTTTGTTGTCGGCTTGCAGTAGTTTACCGCGTAGGGTGATTCTTTTTCCTTCAAAAAAACCATGGCTGTTTTCCCATCGATTTATTTTCGCTTCAACGGTTGTTTTTTCACTGGTTAGAAGCAAGGCTTCGTTGTCCGTTCCCTCGGGTAGAAAAGCCGGGTCCATGATGAGTAACGGTTGTGGAATTGAAAAGAAAACCCCTTGATATTCACCGTAGGTACCTTCGGTAAATTGAGGGCTAAAATAGGGATGGTTCACATAGACAATACTCAGCCCCACCAAGAGAACAGTAATCGCTCCCAAAAGGATGGCTGCACGCCTTTTTTTATTTGGATCTGAAAGGACTTTTTTTTCCATTGAGAAAAAGGGATGATGATAGTGTTATTTCCGATTTAAATTTAGAGAAATAAACGCGGTGTTGCATCATAAAGCAGATTTTATTGAAGTTTCCCTGCCACAAAACCGCTACTCCACGCCGCTTGAAAATTATACCCTCCCGTAATGGCATCAATGTCCAACACTTCCCCAGCAAAATACAACCGTGGATGGATTTTACTCCGCATACTTTGGAGGTCGATGTTGTTGAGCGCCACGCCCCCACAGGTAACAAATTCGTCTTTAAAGGTTGTTTTGCCCAACACGGCATAGGTGTCGTTGGTCAGCACGTCAATCAATCGGTGGATATTTTTTTGGCCTAGCTCGCTCCAGCGCCGGTGGGTGGATAGGCCCATTCTCTCCAGTAGATAAATCCACAAGCGCTGTGGCAGTTCGCTGGGGTTGTGGTTTCCGAGCTGTTTTTGCGCGTGTTTTTTGGCGCTTTCCTGCAGTAGGTTGAGCCAAGCATTGTGGTTGTATCGGTCATTCCACCGAACGCGAATGGTGAAGGTATAGTCTTGTTCTGCGAGCCATCGGGCCCCCAATGAAGAGGCTTTAAGTATGGCTGGCCCACTCATTCCCCAGTGGGTGACCAGAAGTGGGCCTCGGGTGGCGATTTTTGTGCCCACGATCTGCACCTGTGCATGCGAGGCTACCACCCCTTTGAGCGCCGTGATTTTTTCGTTGGGCATATTGAAGGTAAACAGCGACGGCACCGGCGGCACGATCTTGTGATCAAGTTGGGCCAACCAGTCAAGTCCCTTTTTCTTTGGCGATCCTCCGGTAGTGACAATGACATAATCAACCGTCATTGTTGCTTGAGTAGCGAAACGAATTTGCCATGCGTGATCACCGTTGGGTAATAGTTGGGTAACGTGCGATTGCTTGTGCAAAACAACCCCTGCGTTTTGGGCGGTGTTCATCAATACATCAACAATGGTCTGGGAGGAGTTTGTGGAGGGAAACATTCGGCCATCTTTTTCTGTTTTTAGGGCTACACCGTTCTGCTCAAACCAATCATGGGTTTGTTGGGGCCCGAATTGATAAAAAATTCCTTTCAGTTTTTTTCCGCCACGCGGATACGCCGTCAGTAGCGCATCGATATCAAAGCAATGGTGCATGACATTACAACGCCCACCCCCCGATATTTTGACTTTACCAAGTACTTTGTCGGTTTTTTCGAACAGTTCTACTTGGGCGTTTGGATGGTGTTGGGCGGCCGAAATGGCCGCAAAATATCCCGCGGCACCCGCTCCAATGACAGCAATTTTTTTTGGGTTCTCCATCACGAACAAAGATAAGATTGTACCTTTAGAACATGAATCGTTTATTCCTTCTTATTTTGTTGTTTGGCACGCAGGCCATGGCGCAAAAACAGACCTTGCCAAAATCAATGCTGGTTATTCCTCCTAAACAAGTGGTGCAAATTGATTATCCTTACT
The DNA here is from genome assembly GCA_011526265.1 of Candidatus Arcticimaribacter sp. Taxonomy (GTDB): domain Bacteria; phylum Bacteroidota; class Bacteroidia; order Flavobacteriales; family Flavobacteriaceae; genus Arcticimaribacter. Next base: position 10,123 of record WTJN01000175.1, read on the forward strand.
ACAAAGGTTTTGTGGTAAAGCTATGGAACAAAGGAAAGTTTGACGTTGGGGTTTCTGCCCGCGAACATGCTTCGGATTCTTTGCGTAAAGGATTTGGTTTGTCCAAAGGGGCGCAAGCAACCTTGGACGTTCCCAAGGACATGTATTTGCAATTGGAAAATCGTTTCTTGGCGCCTTTAAAAGTCGAATATGTTGTGTATAAGGGGCAGCGAGCCAAGAAGCAGGCGGGGGCACTGACCCCACAACGCGGATTTTATTTGGTCAATAATACGGCACAAAGCCTCCCTTTACGGATTCCCGGGGTGATGAACCCCAATCTTTCTCCTTATTCTAAAAGTGGGGTCGACTTGCCGTTGGGCCAAAAAATATTTCTTAAAACAGCTGGAAAAGATTTGTTGATACTTACCGTAACAGATTCCTTACCGAAAGGCGCCCGTGTTGATGTTGCCGATTTAATTGATCGCGCTTTGAACGCTCCCAAAGAATAAATTGTAAAAAAAAAACGCCTGAGTATTCAGGCGTTTCTTCGTTTAATTCAACGGTTGTCTATCCATTGACCGTCACCAAGTCACCAGTGACATTTTTTAGCGGCAGTTTTGAGTGCCCCATCAATTGGGTATCAATTTGGTGGGCAGCTTGCCGTCCCTCTGAAATGGCCCAAACAATGAGCGATTGCCCTCTTCGGGCGTCTCCAGCGGTAAAGATATTTTTCTTGTTGGTCTGATAATCTTTGACTCCCAAGATATTTCCGCGCCCATCGAGTTGAAGGCCGAATTGCTCTGGCAGCGATTTTTCAGGGCCTGTAAATCCAAGGGCAAGAAGCGCAAGATCACAAGGCCATTCTTTTTCACTGCCTTCAATCTCGACCAATTGTGGCCGTTCTCCTGGGATTTTTTTCCATTCTACTTCTACGGTGATTAACCCTTTCAAGTTCCCGTTGTCGTCGCCGACAAAGGATTTGGTGAGGATCGACCATTCTCGATGACTTCCCTCTTCGTGCGAGGAAGAAGTCTTGAGTTTAAATGGCCAGTAGGGCCAAGGGTTTTCGTCTGTGCGTCCTGTTGCCGGTTTGGGCATGATTTCAAAGTTGGTCACACTTTTGGCGCCGTGGCGGTTGGATGTTCCAATGCAATCGGAGCCCGTATCTCCCCCACCAATGACGATGACATCCTTGTCGGTCGCCAAATAGCGTGGTTCGCGTTCGTGTTGTCCGTCCACCGCTTTGTTGTTGTGGGGCAAGAAATCCATGGCTTGTTCAACGCCTTTGAGGTCGGCTCCTGGGATAGGGAGTTCCCGCTTGATCGTTGCGCCAGTACAAAGCAAAACCGCATCGAATTTTTCTTCGAGTTCTGCGGCTGTGATGTCCTTCCCAATATGGGTGTTCACGACAAACTCGATGCCTTCTTCTTCCAAGATGGCCAGTCGACGATCGATGACATTTTTTTCCATCTTAAAGTCTGGGATACCATAGCGAAGTAACCCTCCAACTTTGTTGTCACGCTCATAGACGGTCACCTTGTGCCCAGCGCGGTTGAGCTGTTGCGCGGCCGCCAGTCCTGCAGGGCCAGAGCCTACCACGGCTACCGATTTACCCGTGCGTTGAACAGGGGGAGTGGCTTTGATCCATCCTTCTTTGAATCCGCGTTCAACAATATATTTTTCAATCAACTCGATCGATACAGGTGGATTGACAATCCCCAGTACGCAAGCCTCTTCACAAGGGGCAGGACACAATCGGCCGGTGAATTCAGGGAAATTATTGGTTGAATGAAGTATGGTTAATGCTTTTTCCCATTCGTTGTTGTAGACCGCATCATTGAAGTCTGGAATGAGGTTACCCAGGGGGCATCCGCTATGACAAAAGGGAACACCGCAGTCCATGCATCGACCGCCTTGTTCTTGCAGGGCCTCGGTCTTTGGTGCAACCGTAAATTCGTTGTAGTTCTCAATACGTTTTTTTGGATCAATCGCAGCCTCGTTGATGCGATCATATTCCATGAATCCTCTCAGTTTTCCCATGCGTTTAGGCGTTAAGTTGTTCTTCGTTTTCTTTGGCAAGCATTTCCAAGGCACGTTTGTAGTCTGTGGGCATCACCTTGATAAAGTTTCGTGAACTATCGGGCCAGTCGGCCAAAATGCTTTGCGCTTTTTCACTTTTTGTATAGTCCTTGTGGTTGATCAAAAGTTGCTGGACAGTCTCGCGATCTTGGTCGGTGAGGTCTTCCAATTCTACCATTTCGAGGTTGAATTTTTTCTCATCAAAAACACCGTCAGGGCTGTATAGATAGGCAATACCTCCGCTCATCCCTGCGGCAAAGTTGCGTCCTGTTTCGCCCAAGATAAGGGCAATTCCACCGGTCATGTATTCACAGCCGTGATCGCCAATCCCTTCTACAACGGCGGTGGCGCCAGAGTTGCGTACACAAAAACGCTCCCCCGCAATACCATTGATATAGGCCTCTCCCGTGACTGCTCCGTAGAGTGCGACGTTCCCTACGATGATGTTTTCGTCGGCTTTATAGGTTGCTTCCTCGGGTACCTGTGCAATCAGTTTCCCGCCAGACAGTCCTTTTCCGAAATAGTCGTTACAGGTCCCTGCAACTTTCATAAACAGTCCTTTGGCGGCAAATGCTCCAAAGCTCTGCCCTGCAGTCCCTGTAAATCGAAGGCTTAAAGTGTCTTCGGGCAAACCGTTGGCGCCGTGCATTTTTGAAATTTCATTGGATAAAATCGCTCCCACGGTACGGTCCGTGTTTTTAATTTCAAATTCTAAATGCTGTTCTTCCTTACGATAGATGGCGGGGTGTGCTGCTTGCACAATGGCGAAGTCGAGCACATTGTCCAGTCCGTGATCTTGGGCGTGTGTATTGTGAAGTTTGACTTTTGGACCCACTTCCGGTTTGTATAGGATGTTGGAAAGATCGATGCCTTCCGCTTTGAAGTGATCCACGGCTTTTTTCATGTTGAGCTTTTGGGATTGTCCCACCATATCGTTGATGGTTCTAAATCCTAGCTGTGCCATGATTTTCCGGAGTTCTTCTGCAACAAAATACATGAAGTTGATGACGTGCTCGGGTTTGCCTTTGAAGTTTTTGCGCAGCTCGGGGTCTTGGGTAGCAATCCCAACCGGGCAGGTGTTCAGGTGACAAGCCCGCATCATGATACAGCCTGAAGCCACTAGGGGAGCGGTAGAAAATCCAAATTCCTCCGCACCGAGCAAGCAGGCGATGGCGACATCGCGGCCTGTTTTCATTTGTCCATCGCATTCCAAAACAATGCGGTTGCGCAAATCGTTCATCACAAGGGTTTGTTGTGCTTCGGCAATTCCAAGCTCCCAGGGCAGACCTGCGTGCTTGAGTGATGTGAGCGGTGAAGCCCCTGTTCCTCCATCAAATCCAGAAATGAGGATCACATCGGCCTTGGCTTTGGCTACCCCTGCAGCAATGGTTCCTACACCAACTTCCGACACCAATTTCACATTGACTCGAGCATCGCGGTTGGCGTTTTTCAAGTCATAGATCAGCTGGGCTAAATCTTCGATGGAGTAGATATCGTGATGCGGCGGGGGTGAGATCAACCCAACATAGGGGGTTGAATTCCGCACGGAGGCGATGTAAGGGTTAACTTTTGGCCCTGGCAACTGTCCGCCTTCGCCGGGTTTGGCCCCTTGCGCCATTTTGATTTGTATTTCTTTGGCCGATGACAAGTAGTGACTGGATACCCCAAAGCGACCAGAAGCAACTTGCTTGATGGCTGAGTTGCGCCAGTTTCCGTTGTTGTCGGGTTGAAAACGTTGGGGGTCTTCTCCGCCTTCACCGGAGTTGCTTTTTCCACCAATACGGTTCATGGCAATGGCCAAGTTTTCGTGTGCTTCTTGTGAGATGGATCCCAAAGACATGGCCCCGGTTTTGAATCGTTTTACGATTTCGGTCCATGGCTCAACTTCTTCCAGAGGAATGGGGTCGAAGCTATCGAATTCGAACAGTCCTCTTAGGGTCATAAGCTTTTCAGCCTGTTCGTTGATGGCCTTGGAATAGACTTCATAGCTCTCCCATTGATTTTGCCGTACGGCTTGTTGCAATTTTGCGATCGAAGTGGGATTGAGCATGTGGGCTTCCCCATCCCGACGCCAGCGGTATTCCCCTCCGATTTCGAGGTTCATTCCGGCAAGGCCTTCCTTGCTGAATCCTTTTTTGTAGCGGCGCGCAATTTCGCGTTCTATTTCGTACAACCCAACGCCCTCAATGCGCGTGGCAGTATCACAGAAATAAGTATCCACCAATTTTTCACTCAAGCCCAAGGCTTCAAAAATTTGCGAACCGCGGTAGGAGTGAAGGGTTGAGATACCAATTTTGTTCATCACTTTGATGATCCCTTTGGCGATGGCTTTGTTGAAATTGCTAATGGCGGTGTCTGCATCGATGCCTTTAATGCTCTCCGACGCTACTTGGTTTTCAATAATTTCATTGACCATGTAGGGGTTGATCGCACTCGCACCATAACCAAACAGACAAGCAAAATGGTGCGGTTCTCTCGGTTCGGCCGACTCAATGACAATGCCAAAGTTTGAACGTTTCTTCAAACGCTTCAATGCATTGTGTGCATGGGCACATGCCAGTAACATTGGGATGGGGGCAAAGTAGTTGGAGATGCCGCGGTCGGAAAGGATTACGATGTTGGCACCATTATCGACCTCTTTTTCTATACTGGCCACCATTTGTTCAAGCGCAGTTTCAAGACCGTTGACGCCCTTGTGCACTTCATACAAGGTGGGGATGGAAATGGCTTTGAAATCGGGGTGGTCGATATGCAAAATTTTGTCCAAATCCTCATTGGAAATCACGGGGTTTTGAATGCTTAATTTCTTCGCATGATCAGGAGAGATATCAAAAATATTCAGGTCGTTTCCAATGCTTAAACTCGTGTCGGTAACGATTTCTTCTCTGATGCCATCCAACGGGGGGTTGGTGACCTGAGCAAATAATTGTTTGAAATAGTTGTAAAGCAACTGTGGGCGGTCTGATAGTACCGCCAGTGGTGTGTCTGTTCCCATGGAGCCAATGGCTTCTTTTCCTTGCACACACATGGGGAGAATAATGGTTTTTAGATCTTCTTGTGTGTAGCCAAAGACGCGTAAACGGGTTTCGAAATCTTCCGATTCTACCGGTAAGTGGTTCCCAGTGTAAGGAATATCGGCGAGCGGTAAAAGATTGTTGTCCAACCATTCTTGGTAGGGTCTTTCCGCCACAACTTGATTTTTGATTTCTTCATCTTCGATAATGCGTCCTTCGTCCATGTTAACAAGGAACATACGTCCAGGTTCCAAACGTCCGTGTTTCACGACATTGGCAGGGGCGATGTCCAGAACACCTGCTTCGGAAGACATCACTACATACCCGTCTTTGGTGACGGTGTAACGTGAAGGCCGAAGACCATTGCGGTCGAGTAGGGCTCCGATGTATTTTCCATCGGTAAATGGAATGGAAGCTGGGCCGTCCCATGGTTCCATGATACAGGCATTGTATTGATAGAACGCTTTCTTGGCGGGGTCCATGCTGTTGTGCTTTTCCCATGCTTCTGGGACCAGCATCATCATGACCTCGGGAAGCGAACGACCTGTGGCCAAAAGCAATTCCACGACCATGTCCATGGAGGAGGAGTCCGATTTTCCTTTAAGAACGATAGGAAGTATTTCGTGAATATCCTCACCAATGAGTTCTGACTTGAACAGTTCTTCTCTCGCTTGCATTCGGCTGACATTCCCTCGATAGGTATTGATTTCTCCGTTGTGGCACATGTAGCGAAACGGTTGCGCCAGGTCCCATGTAGGGAAGGTGTTGGTTGAAAATCGCTGATGTACCAAGGCCAAGCGTGTAACAACAAGCGGATCAGAGAGGTCGGTGTAATAGGCTTCAATATCCTCGGGAACAAGAAGACCTTTGTATATTAAGGTATGGGTGGAAAGCGAGGGAAGGTAAAAATAGTTGGCTTCCGAGAGCTTTGATTCATAGATCGTATGTTCGGCTTTTTTTCGCGCGACGAACAATTTCACATTGAAGGCGTGGTCGGTCATTTCCTCCGACCCTTTACCGACAAAAATCTGTGCGATATAGGGTTCGGTTTTTGATGCGATTCGGCCAACAACACTTTTGTTCACCGGAACTTTTCTCCATCCAAGGATGTCCAACCCTTGCTGTTTTAATTCATTTTCAAAAACCTGAATACAATAATCCCGCTGATTCTCTTTCTGTGGCAAGAAGGTCATCCCAACGGCGTATTGATGGGCCTCTGGGAGGGCGAAGTCCACCTTTTTTACCATAAAATCATGCGGTATCTCAATTAAAATACCGGCGCCATCACCTGTTTTACCATCGGAACTTACCGCCCCTCGATGCTCTAGCTTGACAAGGATATCAAGGGCTTTCCCAATGATATCATTTGTTTTTTTTCCTTGGAGACTGCAGATAAATCCTGCTCCACAATTATCATGCTCAAAATCAGGCGAATAAAGCCCTTGTTTTTCTGGTAACATACGGTCTCTGTTTTTTTTAAGAATCTCAAAAATAATATTTTGCTCCAACTTGAAGTCGAAGCCCTTTCTGTTTTTTGATGATTTTAAAGAAGTTGTGCATGAAGAAATATTTTTAATAAAAAATTCATAATTAAAACGCTTTTTCACTAACATAAATGTAAAAAATGTAGATTTATGCTCATGAAGAACGAGCAGCAATCCCCCGCAAAAAAAATCGTTTTAGGGGTGATGTCTGGAACATCTTTGGATGGCATTGATTTGGTCTTGGTCTCCTTTTATTTCACCGATAAGTGGCATTACACTGTTCACCAAGTCCTTACCCAACCCTATCCGGAAAAGTGGGTGAGGCGATTGCAAGGAGCGAACCGCCTAAACGGAGAGGCATTGACGGCCTTGGATAGTGCCTACACAGCGTATCTTGCGGGCCAGCTCAAGATTTTTATGCAGGCAAATGCAACCATTGATATTGATTTCATCAGCAGTCACGGCCATACTGTGCATCATCAACCCGAGCGGGGGTATACCTATCAAATAGGTAATCTTCCGTCATTGGCTGTGTTGACCCAAAAAAAGGTGGTTTGTGACTTTCGCTCGGCCGATGTTGCCTTGGGTGGTCAGGGGGCGCCTTTGGTCCCCGGGGGGGAAGTACATTTGTTTCCCGACTTTGACGCCTGTGTGAATTTAGGCGGCTTTGCCAACATCAGTGTTCATGAACATCAATCGGTATTGGCCTATGATCTTTGTGCCGTTAATACTGTTTTGAATGTCCTGGCCCAAGAGGGAGGCAATCCCTACGATGCTGGTGGGGAAATGGCGCGAAAAGGAACCATCATTCCTGCCTTATTGACCCAACTTGAAGCACTTTCTTTCTACGCCAAAAACCCGCCCAAGTCTTTGGGGATCGAATGGGTAAACACTGAGGTTGTTCCCGTGCTGGAGGCGTTCAGCACTTTTCCATTGGCCGATCTTTTGCACACCTATGTTGTTCATATTGGAGAAATCATTGGGCAAGCACTTCCGTCGCAGGGCAAGGTTCTCTTTAGCGGTGGCGGCGTGTGGAATCACTTTTTGATGGAATCGATCAAAGCCAATACTACGGCGACCATAGAAATTCCTTCCAAAGAAGTCGTTGATTTTAAAGAAGCTATCTTGTTTGCTTTTCTCGGAAAATTGCGAACGATGGACCAGCCCAATTGTCTTGCCTCGGTCACTGGCGCTAGACACGACCACTGCAGTGGCGAGATATTTTTGCCATAAACCGCGGTGGAAAAAAAGAAATGTTTATTTTCGTTTTTCTGACAGTACATTGAAATTAAACGTCCAGTAAAAATTTAGACAACATCATGGAAATACTCCTCGTCGCCATATTTGTATTAGGTTATTTGGCCATCACCCTAGAGCACAACCTTAAAGTAGATAAGTTAATTCCAGCATTGGCCATGATGGCTTTGCTGTGGGCCATTATTGCTTTGGCACATTTGCCTGTTTTTGAAGTCGATACTGCCTTGCGCAAGTTGGTGCCCACCCATATTGAAGAAATTTTACTGCACCATTTGGGAAAAACAGCGGAAATCATTGTGTTCTTACTGGGGGCCATGACCATAGTAGAAATCATCGATTATTTTAATGGTTTTGCGACCATTAAATCATTCATTAAGACAAAATCAAAACGCGCATTGCTTTGGATATTTGCGGCTTTGGCTTTTGTTTTATCGGCCATTATTGATAACCTCACAGCCACTATCGTATTGATCACCATATTGCAGAAAGTCATTGTGGATCGAGAGGTGCGGATATGGTTTGCCGGTCTCATCATCGTTGCCGCCAACGCTGGGGGGGCTTGGTCGCCCATTGGCGATGTGACGACAACCATGTTGTGGATTGGGAACAAAGTCACCACGGGAATGCTGATTACTTATTTGTTACTTCCATCCTTGGTTTGTGTCATTGTTCCTGTGCTCGTCGCCTCCTATCTCCCAGCTTTTCAGGGAGAAATTGCTTCAGCCACTTCTACTGCCGATGAAGATCAGACACATCCGCGCGGAGCGACAATGTTGTATCTTGGGTTGTCTGCCATTGTGTTTGTTCCTGTTTTTAAAACAATTACGCATTTGCCTCCCTACGTGGGGATGATGTTTTCTTTGGCCATTGTGGCCACTTTTGCGGAAATCTTTAGCGCAACAAAAATCAATATTACATCGATTGATGATGACCACGATGAAGCGGCCCATCATAGTCCTGTCCATAAGTCGCTTTCTAAAATTGAGCTGCCCAGTATTCTCTTCTTCTTGGGGATTCTCTTGGCCGTTGCAGCTTTGGAATCTCTAGGAATGTTATTTGCATTTGCGGATCAACTCAATACCGCTATCCCTAATTCTGACATAGTTATCATGTTGCTTGGCGTGGGATCTGCCGTAATCGACAATGTGCCTTTGGTTGCTGCCTCTATGGGAATGTTTTCGCAAGTAACCGACGATCCTCTATGGCATTTTATTGCTTTCTCCGCCGGGACAGGTGGGAGCATGCTCATCATTGGATCGGCTGCAGGAGTAGTTGCTATGGGAATGGAAAAAATTGATTTTTTCTGGTACCTCAAGAAAATTTCATGGTTAGCCCTGATTGGTTTTTTAGCGGGTTCGCTGACCTTTATTTTACTCCGAGGATACATCGCCTAAGCGCATACTTTTTCTCGGTTTTGTGCGTTGTTAATAGAAAATCATTTTCATGTTTTCACTCATAGGTCTATTTTTCACGCAAGACAGCCCATTACAGGTGCAGAAAACCCTTTCATTGGTCGAACTCATCCGCGATGGAGGACTGGGGGGTCAACTCATCATAGGGCTCCTATTTCTGCTCTTGCTCATTGCGATTTATATCTATTTCGAACGTTGGTTCGCCATTCGTGCTGCTTCCAAATTTGATCATCACTTTATGGATCAAATCAAAATGTTTGTTGGCCAAGGAAAAATCGATGCAGCCCAAGCCCTATGTATGCAAGAAAACACCCCGGTATCCCGCCTCATTGGAAAAGGGATCTCCCGTATTGGACGTCCTCTTGAGGACATCAACACCACCATTGAAAATGCGGGCAGACTAGAAATTTATAAACTGGAGAAAAATGTGAGCGTGCTCGCGACCATTGCCGGAGCGGCTCCAATGATTGGTTTTTTGGGAACCGTCATTGGGATGATTCTCTCCATTTTTGAAATCTCGAATGCTGGTGGGAATATCGACATGAAACTGTTGTCCGACGGTCTCTACACGGCCATGACGACTACGGTCGCAGGACTGATCGTAGGTATTGTGGGATACATCACCTACAACCATTTGGTGGTCAAAACCAATAAAGTGGTGTACCAAATGGAAGCGACTTCCTTCGCTTTTTTAGATATTTTGAACGAACCCGCTGCTTGATATGAATTTACGCGGACGCAATAAAATTACACCGGAGTTTAACATGTCTTCCATGACAGACGTGGTGTTTTTGCTGCTGATCTTTTTTATGATTGCTTCAACCCTGGCCAAACAGCTGGATACTATTGAGGTAAAGTTGCCTCAGGCCAAGGGAAAAACCGAAAACAGACAATCAGTAGCGGTGACCATCAGTGCCAAAAATCGATTTTTCATCGACGGGAAGCGCGTGGGCAAAACCAGCATAAAAGGGCAATTGCTGCAGCGTTTGTCCCAGCAACAAGATCGCGTGATTGTTTTACGGGCGGCCAAAACGGTTCCTATCGATGAGGTTGTTTATGTCATGAATATCGCCAACCAAAACGCCATTAAAGTTGTCTTGGCTGTAGATGCACAGTAGCTATGAAGTACCTTGAGACGCCACATGAGCGAAAATCGGCCTTGCTAACGACCATTATTGCGTTGTTGTTGCTGTTGCTCTTTTCTATGGTGGGGTTAAAATATTTTGATCCACCAATAGATTACGGCATGGAAGTCAATTTCGGTACCAGTACTGTTGGCCAAGGCAAACAAGAGCAAACGCCAAAAGCCATTACACCTCCTGCGCCCAAACCACAGCCTCGTCCGGCCGCAGTTCAATCGTCTAAAAGCCCCAAGAAGGTACTGACGCAACGCGAAAAGTCAATTCCAGTGGCGGAAAAAAAGAAAACACAAACATCGGCCGCGCCAAAAAAGCAGCAACAAAAACCCACGCCAACCAAAACAGCCTCAGCTGTAGCGGAAACCCCACCAGCACCGGTGCAGCCCAAAGTGGCCGACAAAACCAAAAACCTTTTAGCCAAAATGCTGAATGCCAAAGCTCAACCGGCTCCTACCCAGCAAGGTGAAGGCAATGACGAACAACCCGGCAACAAAGGAAAAACAACAGGCAACCCTTATGCAAACACCTATTATGGCAATGCGGGTTTAGGCGGGCAGGGACAAGGATTTGGTCTGAGTGGCCGTAGCCTTCAATCCAATGGATCGGTCACCCAACAATGCAATCAAGAGGGTGTAGTGGTGGTGCGTATTCGGGTCAATCAGCAAGGGCAGGTCATTGAAGCAGAACCGGGGGTTAAAGGAAGTACCAATGTGCACCCTTGTCTTTTGGAGCCCGCCAAAAAAACCGCTTTCTTGCATCAATGGTTTCCAGATGCTGACGCCCCTTCTGTGCAAGTAGGATTTGTGGTCGTTAATTTTAAATTAAGTGAATAAGGAAACCCGCTATCACGAACAGATTTCATGGCTTTTTTCGCAGGTTGCTGTCTACCAAAATCAAGGAAGAGCAGCCTACAAACCCGGCTTGGAAAAAATGCTGGCTTTTGCGCAACACTTGGGGGATCCCCACAATACATTGCCAGTGATCCATATAGGAGGCACCAATGGAAAAGGATCCACGGCGCATCTAATGGCGGCGGCGTTACAAAACAAGGGTGCCAAAGTAGGGCTTTACACCTCCCCGCATTTACTCGATTTTACCGAGCGTATCCGCATCAATGGTCAATCAGTGACAAAAGCGTTCGTCAGTACGTTTATCGATGAACATCGCGCGTATATATTGGCGCGACAGCTCAGTTTTTTTGAAGTAACTTTTGGAATGGCGTTGGCGTATTTTGCGTTGGAGGTCGTCGATTATGCCATCATTGAAGTAGGGTTGGGCGGCCGCTTGGATGCCACCAATATTGTGCGTCCTCTGTTGAGTGTCATCACCAACATTGGTTTGGATCATACCGAGTTTTTGGGTGACACTCATGCATTAATCGCGGCGGAAAAAGCGGGAATCATCAAGGAAGGTGTTCCCGTGGTTATTGGTGAAAAGAATACAGATACAGCACAGGTTTTTATCGACAAGGCAAAAGAAAAAGCCGCCCCGTTGGTGTTTGCTTCCGACGAACCCGAGTGGGGCTTAAGCACTGAATTGAAAGGCGATTATCAAGGCCGCAACGTGCAAACGGCTGCCGTTGCTTTGCGGTTGCTTTTACCGGAGCTCACACATGAGGATTTGGGGCAATCTTTTCAGTCCGTTGTTGCATTGACGAACTTACGCGGACGCTGGGAAACCCTTCAACAATCCCCGACCATCGTGGCCGATGTGACCCATAACAAAGAAGGTTTTGTCGAAGTTGTGCGACAGTTGAAAAAGATCAAGAGCAAATCACTTCATATGGTCTTGGGCTTTGTCAAGGGCAAACCGCTTGAAGAGATTTTATCGCTGCTGCCTTCGCAGGGAAAATATTATTTCTGTGCACCCGCCATTGCGCGTGCCCAAGCGGTTGCCAATGTCGTTGCTGTGGCGGAGCGTTTACAATTGTCATACACAACCTATTCCAGTGTTGATAGTGCTCTGGAGGCCGCTAAAAACAATGCCGATCCCAAGGATTTTATCTATGTGGGGGGGAGTACTTTTGTCGTGGCGGAGGTGTTGAGTTAAGAACAATTTTTTTCTTTCTCCCTTTTCAAAAATTGAAAAAAGTATGGTATATTTGCCCGCGCAAGGGCGCTTAGCTCAGTTGGTTCAGAGCACCTCGTTTACACCGAGGGGGTCGGGGGTTCGAATCCCTCAGCGCCCACCAAATTAACCTCACTTTTACAGTGAGGTTTTTTTATGCCTTATTTTTTATTCTCAGCTTGAGGACATACACGGTATTTCTTCTTCAGATTAAAGTCTTATTGGCAAGCTAATTCTATTCTCCGCCCTATCTTTGTTGAACAATTGTATGATTAGCCACTAAATTTGAGCAAATGGATATTGATATTGTCTATTTATGGGTGGATGGGAACGATCCCGCCTGGTTGAAAAAGCGACAACCCTATTTAAAAACTGAAATCAATACCACTGGCCGGTATCAGGACAATCAAGAGCTCAAATATTCGTTGCGGTCTATTGATCAACATCTGCCGTGGATTCGTAAAATATTTATTGTTACCGATCAACAAATTCCGCCCTTTGTGGATATCAATCATCCCAAAATTGAAATTATTGATCACACAACCCTTCTTCCCAAGGAGATTCTACCGACCTTTAATTCCAGTGTCTTGGATTATTTTGTGTATAAAATACCGGGCTTATCCGAGCATTTCTTGTATGCCAATGATGATATGTTTGTTTACGACGACCTATCGCCTTCTTTCTTTTTTCAAGAGGGGGTTCCCATTTTGAGAATGAAATACAATCCGTTGATTCACTACAAAATTCAGTTCAAGAAATTATTTCATCTACGAATCAACAACTACCGATTGGCCATTGAAAATGCGTATAGGATCTTCAAAAATAAGTTCAATCGGTTTTATCCCATTACTTCGCATCATAATATTGATGCTTGCTTAAAGAGCGATTATCAACGCATTGTTGAAGAGGTATTTGCCGAAGAGTTGGCTCCGTCTTTCCGCAATCGCTTTAGAGATAAAACGGACATTCAACGCATTTTGATCATTTACTATGGCTTGGTCAACAAAACGGGAGTGTTGAAATATGTCGGCCGAAAAGAGTCGTGCAGAATCAGGGTGCACCGCTCCAATTACGATAAGTATATCCGAAAATACAATCCACAATTATTTTGCTTGAACGATACGGAGCACGCCAATGACAGTCATCGCGCACAAGTGGCTCCTTTCTTAGAAAAATTATTTCCAAACAAAGCCGCTTTCGAAAAGTAATCGACGAGTCTCGGTTATGTTTATGACCTACCGTTCAAAGGCCGATGGATCGGGGAGGATGGCTTCAAAGGACGCCTTAATGTTTTCCATGGTTTGCTGGTAGTTCCGAATATGGACGCTGTCGTTGAGACACACCAATGCATACTTTTGTTCCTTTACCGCTTTGATGGCTTGCTTGGAACGGATCATCAGCGGAAACATTTTTGTGTCTTGATAGGTGTTATAGGGCAGGAAGTTTGACCGGCATATTTGCCAGGTTTTAAAGAGTTCGGGGGTATAGTCTTGATCGCTGCGGAAGCGGTGGTGCGACATGGCTGTCAGTTCTTCTTCGCAGTGCTTCCAGACCTCTTCAAAGGTTTGTTTTAAAAAAGGTTGGGCATTGTGCGGAGTGCGCAAGGTGATGAATTGGTTGTAGTATTTCAACCATCGATTCAATCGACCGCGATGGCCATAGGAGGGGTGATACCACTTCCAGGCGTCTCTTTTAAAAACTTCTTTCTTGTCAAAGTGCTTGTTGATTAAGCGTATATTGTTTTTAAGCATTTTCTCGAATTGAGAGAAGCCTGTGTTTTTTCGAAAAGCCGCGATGTCCTTGGGTAATCCGTCCTCAAAAAAACGTTCTGGGGCAATGTGATTGGTGATAAAAAAATCATCGTTGAAATACACGAACTGATCCGATAGATCGGGAATTTTGTGCATGTAGATTTCAATGAGATTGGAATTGAATACGGGCAAGAATTGTTTTGGGATATAATCCTCGTGGCTGACAAGGTTTAATTTTGGATGATCGACGTTGAGCCAATCGGGTTTTTGACCGGAGGTCACGAAGTGTACTTTGCGCACCCACGGAGTAAATTTTTCCACACCCCGGAACCAGTATTTCAGAAATCCATAGTCGCGAAAACGCGCTTCGGAGACTTCGTTGACGCGGTTGTCAATTTTACCGGAATATTGATGAAACTGTTTCTTCCATTCGGGATCGTCCATGTCGACCCAGGTCACTACAAAATCTATTCCCGTGTTCATGTATTCAATATTGCTCGAGCGTGGTGTTTTTCAATTTTTGCAAAAGGTAACCAAAATGTAGCGATTAATGTAGCTTGCTATTCCTTTGCCATAAAAAAAAAGGTGCGGAGTACGCACCTTATCAATGTATTTCCCTCGAATTAAAGTTTTTCGATCAGCTTACTGATGTTTTCTTTTTCTTCTTCTGCCAGTTGAGCGTCAACAAGAATTCGACCGCTGTATTCGTCTGTAATGATTTTTTGACGTGCGGCAATTTCCATTTGCACTTGTGGGGGGATGGTGAAAAAAGAACCGCCAGAGGCTCCGCGTTCGACCGGCACTACGGCTAGGCCGTTTTTAACGCTACCACGGATGCGCTTATAGGCTTTTACCAGTCGTTCTTCGATTTTTGCTTCAAAAACAGATGACTGCTCAATCAAGGCCGTTTCTTCCTTTTCGGTTTCTTTCATAATTTCATCCAGTTCGCTTTTCTTCGCATCCAGATGTTTTTGTTTATCGGCTTGCTGCTCCGTTAGGGCAGCGATAGTTTCCTTTTTGTGTTCGGTTTGTACCTTGATTTCACGAATTTTTTTCTCCGCAAGCTCAATCTCCAATTTCTGAAATTCCTCTTCTTTCACAATTGAGTTGTACTCGCGGTTGTTGCGAACATTATTGAGTTTGTCAGCATATTTCGCAATCAATTCATTGGCTTCTTCAATGGTGTTTTTGTGTTCTTTAACAGCGGTTTCAAAAGCAGCCATGTCATCGTTGAGTTGAGCCAACTTGACGTTCATTCCTTCAATTTCATTTTCCAAGTCCTCGACTTCTAGTGGAAGTTCGCCACGCACGTTTCGAATTTCGTCTATTCTAGAGTCTATGATTTGAAGGTCATAGAGTGCCCGTAGCTTCTCTTCGACGGTGATTTCTTTTTTCTTGGCCATAATTAGAAATACTTTACTGGGTTGGTTTGTACTGCTGATAAAGTGATGGCAAAATTAGGGATTTTTTTTGTAAGATAATCGTGGATTATTTTTTTTGTAAAATGCTCTGTTTCATAATGACCAGCATCGACCAATAAAAGGTTTTTGTCGGCCTTAAAAAAATCGTGATATTTCAAATCGGCCGTCACCAAGGCATCTGCGCCTTGGGCCATTGCCGGGCCAATGCAAAAGCTTCCCGAACCGCCTAGAACAGCCACCTTTTGAATCATTGTTCCCTTGGGAGCGCTGTGGCGCAAATGGGGAATGTGCAATTGCTGCTGTATCCATGCTAAAAATGCCTCAATGGGCATGGGTTGTTCCAACTCACCAATACTCCCCATGCCCACATCGGGATGGTCGTTCAATAACTCTACCAACGCATAAGCGGGCGACTCGTAGGGGTGTGAAGAGAAAAGGGCCTGAAGGACTTTTTTTTGGGTATGCTTGGGGACAACCACTGTGAGGCAAGTTTCTGGAACTTCACTCAAGCTTTCTGGTTGGCCTATGGTGGGGTTGCTCTGCGCGCTGCCTTTAAACTGTCCAATGCCTTCGGTGGAAAATCCACATTGGGTGTATTCTCCCAATTGTCCAGCGCCCGCTTCGTGCAATGCTCCAAGCACCCTGTCTTTTGCATCGATAGGCACGTAGGTGGTGAGTTGTAATAATGCATTTTTTTGGGGAATTAAAATGCGTTGTTGTTGCAATCCAAGCAACGCGCCCAACTGATAACTCACCCCATGTCGATGATTGTCCAAAGCCGTGTGCACAGCATAAATGCCAATGCGGTTTTCAATGGCTTTCATCACCACCCGTTCCACATAGTTTTTGCCCGTAATTTTTTTAAGCGGTTGAAAAAGAATGGGATGGAAACAAATAATCAAATTGAGTTGTTTGTCGATGGCTTCTTGCACCACTGCTTCGGTAACATCATGGGTGACCAAAACGCCACTACACGCCCATGCATGTTTTCCGACCAACAGTCCTACATTGTCAAAATCTTCGGCATAGGCTAGGGGAGACCATTGCTCTAAAAGGGAAGTGATTTGATGAATGTTCATTTCTATTCGTTGAATTTCTCTTTACTTTTTTGCGGCTTAGCGTATCTTTACGAAGATAACTATAATTCGTATGCGATACCTTCGGTTTTTTCTCTTCCCACTGGCGGTGGTGTACATGATTTTGACCAGTTTACGCAATTTATTTTTTTCGATAGGCCTCTTCAAGCAAGTCACCTATACGGTCCCTACCTTGGGGATTGGCAATCTTTCTACAGGAGGAACGGGCAAATCTGTGGCCGTGCAATTTTTTATTCGCCATTTCAAAGCGCACTATCCCATCACAGTCCTTAGCCGGGGATATGGCCGGGTATCCAAAGGATTTCAAGTGGCCACAGCGTCGTCTACAGTGACAGCGCTGGGCGATGAGCCTATGATGTTTTATCGGCAGCACCCCGATATTCGTGTGGCCGTGTCGAGATCGAGACGCGAGGGAATGAAAAAATTATTAGACGAATCTTCCTTTGCCCAAAAAGGTCTTTTTATTTGGGATGATTGTTTTCAGCACCGCTGGGTCAAACCCAAAACCATGGTGCTTCTCACCAACTATTTCTCTCCTTACACCAGTGATTTTCTATTGCCGGTAGGACAACTGCGCGAGTTATCAGAAGGCGCTCAACGCGCACAAACGATCATTGTAACCAAGTGTCCACCACAAATGGGGAATGATGAAAAACAGGCCATGGAGGAAAAAATGCAGCTTAAGTCGTACCAGAAAGTGTTTTTTTCGTCCATCAAATACAGTGAGCGCATTTTGAACAAGGATCGATTTCTATCGCTTGACACCTTGGAACGATTGTCTTTTGTGCTGGTAACAGGGATTGCCTATCCCGAGCCATTGGTGGATTATTTGAAAAAGAAATATCTGAACTTTGAGCATATGGCTTACAATGACCACCATGCTTTCAGCGATCAGGATGTTGAAAACATCAAGACGCAAAGCAATGGCCGAATGGTGCTTACTACCGAAAAAGACTATGTGCGGCTTTCTCCGAAATTCTCGTCGGAGTTATTGTTCTACTTACCCATAGAAATGGTCATTCACGATGAGCGCGAGAGCGAACTTTTGGAAGACATTAAAAAAGGATTGGACCTGACCTAGTGAATGTGTTTGTGCGCTTTGTAGGAAGAGCGAACCAGGGCTCCACTCTCCACATGACGAAAACCAAGGTCTTTGCCAATGGCTTCGTATTTGGCGAATTGCTCCGGGGGAATAAAATTTTTCACACCCAAATGCTTTTTAGAGGGTTGAAGGTATTGTCCAATGGTGACCACATCTACTTCGGCAGCACGCAAGTCGTGTAAAGTTTGGATGACTTCCTCTTCTTTTTCCCCCAGCCCAAGCATGATTCCCGACTTTGTTCGGCGCACTCCGGCGGTCTTTAAATAGTGTAGCACCTCCATGCTTTGATCGTATTTGGCTTGAATACGCACTTCGCGGGTAAGTCTTCTCACCGTCTCGATGTTGTGGGATACCACTTCGGGGTGCACTTTAACAATTCGATCAATATTGGTAGTGTTGCCTTGAAAATCGGGGATGAGGGTTTCAAGGGTGGTGGAGGGGTTCATTCGTCTAACTGCCTGGATGGTTTCTGCCCAGATAATGGATCCGCCGTCCTTTAAATCATCCCGATCAACAGAGGTCAATACCGCGTGCTTGATGTTCATAATTTTGATTGACCGTGCGACTTTTTCGGGTTCTTCCCAATCGACAGTTTCGGGCCGCCCTGTTTTTACGCCACAAAAACCACACGAACGAGTACAGATATTCCCAAGGATCATAAAGGTCGCTGTGCCCTCTCCCCAGCATTCGCCCATGTTGGGGCAACTGCCCGAGGTGCAAATGGTGTTGAGTTGATACTTGTCGACCAAGCCGCGTAGCTCGGTGTATTTTTTCCCCGTGGGTAATTTCACCCGTAACCATTTTGGCTTTTTGGTGTGAGGAACGTTGGCTTTCTCTTTTGTTGGGGTGTCAGGCGTCATAAGCAATCTTTACTGTACAAATATACAAACTATCCTTCAACCAAAAGAAAAGCTATGGCAAAGACCACCAAGAATACAATGCCGAGTATAGCCAAAACACGAAAGCCTTTACCCATGCGGTATTCCTCGGCAATGTTATCTTTTTGAAGCAAACGATAGTTCATAATGGCATAGAACGGTGCCGTGACAAAGGAGAGTACGGTAGCGATTTTGACCAAGGTTCCCATGTCTTGCCGAAAAAAAGTAAAGATGGCGATGGTGCCTGCGGAGAGGAGGATCAACCAAAAGCGATGATTGAGAAACGGTTGTTGCGGAAAAAGATGCACGGCACTCCGCTCCAAAGCGCGGGGGGAAGCATCGAGGGTCGTGATGGTGGTGCTCAACATGGTCGTCAATGCAGCGATAGAAATAAAAACGGCGATCCCTTCCCCTAGGGTGCTTGTGTATAAATGAATTAGTTGTTGTGCAAACACGCCGCCCACCGCTGAAAATTGGTTTCCACTATGGTGCATGACATACGCCCCAAGTCCCATAAAGCAAAGGCCGAGAAAAAAGGTAACGGCATAGCCCAAATTAAAATCGAACAGGCCTTCTTTTCCAGATATTTTCCCTGCCTTTCTTTTTTCCAAAGTCCAGAGCGATTGCCAAATCGACAAATCCAGCGGCGCGGGCATCCACCCCACCAAAGCTGCAATAAACACCCAACTACTTTTTTGGGGTAAAATTTGTTCGAAAGACACAGGCCCAGGTGCTTTTGTTCCTGCAAGAAAGACGGCAACAACGGTACTGAGGGTCAGAATTGAAATGATCCATTTCATCAGGCGATCCAGCACTCCATAATTGCCCCGCCAAAGAACGAGCAGGCACAGTAGCGTGATGATCGTCGACCATGTGGTGAGAGAAACCGTTGCTCCGGTAAACATGGTCGCCAATGAGGCAGTAACAATGGTTACCGCTGTTTGAATGGTGAACATGGTTCCCAAGGTGAGGAAAAAGTAAATCCATAAATATTTTTTCCCCATGCTATGGTAGCCTTCAATCAGGCTTTCGTTGGTGGCCAAGGCATAGCGGGTGCCCAACTGAAAAAAAGGATATTTCAGTCCATGGGCGGCAACCAATATCCATAGAAGTCCCCAACCAAAATCTGCACCAGCGCGTGTAGATTGTACCAAATGAGAAACACCAATGGCCGCTCCAGCAAATAAAAGCCCCGGCCCCAGTTGTTTGAAAAACGATTTCATGGTTGTTTTAAAATTTGTTCGGCCAAGAGTTTTTTTGCCCGTAGAAGCATGACTTTTACAGTGTTGATTGGGGTATGGGTTTCTGCGGCGATCGCCTTGTAGCTGAGTTCCTCGAAGTACCGCAACCGAATGATCTTGGCGTATTGTGGTTTGAGTTGTTTGATTTGACGAAGTAATTCATGAAGATTTTGATGGATGATTAGTTCATCTTCTGGGGAGGCATTTTGATCCCTTAAATCAGTAAAGTTTTCTTTTTCTAGGGAGGTGAATTGGGCTTGAGCGCGGGTGTGTTTATTTTTTAGATAATCGCGTTGTGTGTTTTTTGAAATACTGATCAACCAGGTGTTGAAATTTAATGACGTATCAAAGGTTTCTAAGCGATCAAAGGCTTTGGCAAAGGTTTGCAATGACAACTCTTCCGCAACCATAGGATGGTTCATTTGCTTGAAGAGAAACCCATAGACGTAGGACCAATAATGGTCAAAAAGAAGTGCAAAGGCGCGTTGGTCTTCGGCCTTAGCACGTTGGATTAAATTGGCGAGTTGATCGGCATCCATGGCCAACGAATATACGAAACCAATGGTAAGGAAAAAATTATCCTTTAGTGAGGTTGGTGTTTTTACATTCTTGTTCTTCGGGCAACTTGCCACAAAAGCTACAGGGCTCGCCCTCCTTGTTGAGAAAGGGACTTTGGCTGGCACAAGTACCGGCGAATTTCCCGTCTTTTTTGACGAGAATTTTGATCGCGATCCCAGCAAAGGCGAGACTGATCAAGATCAAACTGATGAAGAATAATTTCACAAGACAAAAATACACATTTTTGGATCAATTATCGTTGTGCTGTTGACAACCGATTTTTACAGTTAATCGACCAGTTATGAATTCAGAGCAACCATTCGTTGCAGCCCGTTAGGCAAGTCCTTTTTTTTTTGCGTCTTTTTATAGACGGAAACTATTTTTTTATTGAATGATTACTGACCCCCGCCACTTAACAGAGAAAGAGAAAAGCATTATCAAATTGCCGACCCATTACAATTTCATAAATAAATATAGTGTTGTGGTTT
>WTJN01000024.1 GCA_011526265.1 Candidatus Arcticimaribacter sp.
TTTGCTGTTTTGATTGCTGTGATTAGCTCAGCATCAGTCATTGTTGATGTGCCTGTTACACCCAACTCGGCTGCTGCATTGCGAAGAGCAAGTGTTGCTGCTTCAGCGTTATCAGTTGTGATATCTACTGACGCTACACCTTCCGCGCGTGCTTCTGCCGCTACTTCTGCGTTGTCAGATGTAATATCTACTGACGCAACACCTGCCGCGAAGCCTGTATCTTCCGCTGCAGATACGTCTGCTGCTGAGAACGGTGTATCATCTTCACCGCCACAAGCTGCAAGTGTAAGGGCCATCAAGGAGACGCCGCCTGCACGTGCTGTTTTTGAATTTTTCTTCTCCCAAGCAGAAGTAAGCTTTTTCACCAAAGCCTCTTGCTTGTTGGAAGCGTCCGTTTCAGCAAGAAACGATCCATTCGAAATCATATTCATTCTTTTTGCTCCATACTTAACTCGACGGAATCCCGCCAAAGTGAATGCCCCTAGAAAAATCTAAAGACGCGTTCTCCATCAACCCCTTATCGCGAACCATATGCAAATAATGACATATTTGTGTGTCAGTGTTGCCATAATGCACCAGTGCAGGGTGACGTTGAACATACCAGTAAACACATCGAAAGGTTGTTTCAAGAATAAATTAAGCCTGCTGACGTCAGCAGGCTTGAAATTTTCCGATATACAGTAGTTTGGTGTGCGAACTTAACGTTTTAAAGTTAAATCACATCCCAATCGCGGCAACAAGGCGACCTGTAGCTGCTAGGATGGCAATCTCAGCCTTTCTGCGCTCAGCGATGAAGCCAATTTCTTTCGATTCTGCCTCATACAAACGCGCTTCCGCGGAGAGGACAGCATCTAGAGTAGAGCCTCCAATTATTAATTGTTTGCGCAAGTAATCAATTTCGTCTCGCGTGATTTGTGCGTTTTGGCGCGCTAACCCAATTGCAGTATCCATTGATGTAATCATTTGTCGCGCCGCCAACACTGCTTGTTCGCCATCGCGATATGCCGAGCGTACACTGTCTGCAGCAGCAGCTGCCGCAGCTTCTGCGTTATCGACCCGAGATTTTAGTTGGTCACCGCGATAAAACTTCTTTGTTAGAACCACCCCAATTGATTCATCTGACGCAAAATCGCTATTGCCAAATGGTTTCTGCACCTTTGCTTCAAATGAGACGTTTACATTATCAAGACCTTTGATGGCGGCAACGTTAGCCTCGGCAGCGCGATACGCATAATATTTGGCCAACAAAGCAGGAGCTTTCTCAGCCAACGCACTCGTCTTGCCTCGAGGTACGGCTTTGGAAATTTTGCCAGAATTATATCCCGCTGACTTAGGCAATGCACCGAAGCCATTCGTGAAGGCCACGCGAGCTTGCGCATACTTTTCAGCGACATCTGTCTGCGTTACCCGGATCATTGAAACCGTACGTTGAGCAGCAGCGACTTGACTTACATCACCCATTCCCGAATTCGCAACTTGCTCGAGCTGCTTCATTAATGGATCCAAAACTCCGAGTCTGCTGTCTATCAAGCCTTGTAGCGCTTGATAGCGCTCTAACTCTATCCAACTGGTCGCTAACTGCGCGCCACGCTCATTTCGTTTTGCTTCATACGCTGAAAGTGCTGCTTTTGAGGCAAATTCATCAGCTTCAATTTTTGCATTTAGTTGACCACCATCATAAAGAAGCCGACTTGCTTTTAAGATTGCTGCGACACCAGCAACCTCGTCGGTAACATCTTCCACGCCGCCGAGAACTGTGGCGTCAAAACTATAATCTTTACCAGTTTGCGTGATTCGCAGTGCAGCTGCCTTCGCTTTTGATTCGTTTAATGCGCCTATAACACCAGGATCATTGTCGATTGCCTGCGCCATGATCGCATTAAAACCCTTACTCATATCCACACGCGCTGGGGCACTGCCAATCATGTCACCTAGTGCTAGTGGGGAGGCTTGACCTGCAGGCATAGTCTCTTGCGAGGTCGACTTTTTACTAAACGGCAAGTTGTCGCTAATGTTAGGCAGCTCCACAGCGTTACAACCACTTAGTGTTACAATGGTAGCGATTAGAAGCGAATGTTGTCTTACTTTATGCATTGTATGTCCCCGTGCGCGAATTCAAATTTGCAGCAAACCAATTAGTAAGCAGTTAGAAGACCTAGAACAAGAATTAATCTCAAAATTCCAGAACGTGACCCTGATCTTGAGGCACGCCACGCTTCATGCCCATGTAGAATAATGGCAACATCAACGGACTTAGGATCTTCGCACCTGTCAATTCTTCGAAAAATACATCAGTGTTTTTTGTTTCTAAGCGGTGCTTTGCCGACCCGAGACCACAAGCCTCGTCACCACATTCTGACATACCCACGAGTTCTGAGTTGGGTGTAGAAATGAGGTATGCAGCCTTACCATTACGCATTTTACAAATTTCATCCATACACCTTAATGCACTGGGTGATAGCAACTCCGACTCAGCAGATATTGACATTTGCAGGCCGATATTTGCTTGGATATTTGCGTTCACAGAAACTTCACTCGATTTTTGCGTAAGCTTTCGCGCGGTGACTTGGATCGCGAGGTCCGAATTCTCTATTTCTCCGAGATAATTACCGGCCATTTTCAATGGGAGGCTATCAATTTTGCCCGTCCCTATGTGACTAATATCACCATCTTGGATTGTTACACTGCCTTGATACTTACTCGAAGTAAACTCAAGGGTATTTGCACTGATATTTTCAGCATTAAAATGCCAAGTCGGACCAAAGGCTGCATCCCGAACGTCAAATTGAGAATTAACCTTCGCACTGTTTGCAGCGATGTCTAATTGAGGGAAAGCTAGATCACCCAAATGCAATTCCATATCAACCAAACCACTATTCAAAACAGCCTGAAGTTCAGCAGTGCCAGAGCGCACTTCGCTGTGTTCAATTCCTGATGGTGCAATAAATTCTGTATCCAAATACTGAGTGTCGATCGGTTTTTCGAGGGTCACAGGGGATAAGCGAGCCGTGACGACCGGGACATTCAGCGCGTCATCCGCAAGCTTGTAAGTTACGCCAAAGGCATTGAGACTGATATTTTCGAGTTTCTTGAATTCCCCAGCAATCTTGCTCCGAAACTCAAAGGTTTCCGCACTGATATAATCCGTACCTAGGGCAGTAACTGCCACCTTTGCGTCTACCTCAGAGAGTGAAAACAGACGATTGGGTGAAAACGTGGCGTTTAATGACTGCAAATTCGCAGCATTACCCACTCGGATTGGCCCAGTTTTGAGCCTGATAAGTAACCCGTCGTGAAGATCCCAGCTCAGAATTGGGCCTCGTACGATAACTTTGTCGCCAATCGTTCTGTTCTCTGATCTCAGATCGATTTCAACCAATGCGGCGGACACGACTAAGTTTGGAGAAACATCTAGGCGTTGAATTACAACTCGTTCTCCGTACGCTGTCTTAATTAGCCTGTTTATAAGGCTCGGTCCTAGCACAATGCAGGATCCCCACAAAATACAGGCGGACAAAATAGTCCAAAGGATTATCTTGAGAAAACGCATTTTATTTACCCAAACCTTGGCTTACGAAACTTCGACACGATCAGTAACAACCCCACCGCCACCATCGGAACGGACAAAGCTTGGCCCATCGTCAACCCAATGTCGCCAACGCTGTATGCAAAGCCATAAGGGTTATCTACCGAAAAAAACTGTGGATCTGGCACTCGGAAAAACTCTACGAAGTAACGCCCCAACCCGTAGATAAGTAAAAATGCACCTGTCACTACACCTGGTCTCCTCAGGGCCCCGAGAAAGGCCAAGACTACAAGCACCAAAAACAAAAGCGCACCCTCCAAACCGGCCTCGTAAAGCTGGGATGGATGCCGCGCGCACTCCCCGATGACCCCTGGGCAGTCCTGTGCCCTTTGGCCCGGAAAAATCACGCCCCAAGAAGCACTTGTTGGACGCCCCCAAAGTTCGGCGTTTATGAAATTTGCTGTGCGACCCAGGAATATTCCTGGCCCTGCAGACAATGCAATCAAATCAGCACATGACCAAAGTAATATCCCATTGAAACGGCAGTAAAAAATGGCGGCGAGGACAACACCCAAAAAACCACCATGAAATGACATTCCACCGTCCCAAACCTTTAAAATTTCGCTTGGGTTTTGGGAATAGTAATCAGCATTATAAAAGACAACATAGCCGAGGCGCCCACCGACAATCACCCCAAGAATCAGGTACGTCACCATGCTATCAACTTGTTCAGTGTCCAGTGGCCCAGTTTGGAATCTCCACAACCTTTGTTGGTTCGTGAAGAACCTCATGATCAACATGGCCAGAAGGAATCCCACAACGTATGACAGAGCGTACCAGCGCAGGGTAAAGTCTAATCCAGCGATGGAAATCGTGAATATCTCGGGAGAAATGTTAGGGAATGGTATCATCGTGAGTTCCAGTTCATTCGTTGGCGTTAAATCGCGTATTTGCAACTATTGCAAGCTTTTGTCCGCAAACAGGTTGCCCATGGGTGACTGATACAGTATCCAATTCGCAATTAAGATTATGGGCAAAAGCAATGAGCGACACCACAAACAATGAGAACGCATCTGAGAGCAGTTCAGGTAATCCAAATGGTGATCAATCCTCGAAAGCATTAGGCCAAATTGAACCAGTGACTGTAGCGGTAGCACCGGAAGACGTCTCTCAAAATGATACGGGTAGAGAGCAAACAATAAAATACCCGTCATTGGTAGAGGCGACGCGTATTCTTTTGCGGACCCATGGAGTACGTAAATCAGCTGCGGCAGTGCGCGAGGCAGTTGAAATGCCCCATGAGCAGTTTGGTGCTGCACAAGCGGTGAGCGCATTGTCTGCATTAGGTTTCAAATCAAGCTTCGGCAGTTTGAAGGTTGAAAAGCTCACTGCTGATTTTTTTCCACTGATTGCATTTACAAAAAGTGGCGACGCGATCGTCGTCCACGGTGCCATTGACGAGGGCCAAGTTCCTGTCTCGAGCGACGAGACCAAGGGAAAAATAAAGCAACTAGACGCGACTGTTTTCTCCAAAGAATTTTCTGGCTACGTGATCCTCGCAAAAGAGCTGAATAATCGCGAGAAAGAAGAACGTTCAGGCCACTGGTTCTTCAGCGCATTCCGGAAAAGTAAATGGCTGTACGTCCAGGTGATGATTGCAGCGATGGTATCAAATTTTCTCTCATTAACAACTTCACTGTTCACGATGACAGTGTACGATCGGATTATTCCAAACGGTGCTTTTGAGTCGCTTATTGCCTTAAGTATCGGCGTAGTTATCGCATTGGGCTTCGATTTTTTAATTAAGAGCTTACGCGCTCGGTTTATTGATGTGGCCAGTAAACGAGCAGACTTAGAAATATCGCGTAGGCTTTTCGATAGAATTCTGACTCTAACGCCAGCTGAACAGCGCCAAAAAACCGGGGCTATGGCGGGAACAATCCGTGAGTTTGAAACTTTAAGAGAATTCTTCAATTCATCAACATTGGTCATTCTGATCGACCTGCCCTTTGTGTTTTTCTTCATATATGTGATTTACTTGATTGCAGGGCCATTGGCTTACGTGCCGCTGGTTGCGGTTCCACTCGTCATTATAGTTGGATTAGGTATCCAGCCATTCCTGGCACGGATTACTAAGGGTTCAGTTGAATCCGGCATGAACAAACAAGCTGTACTCGTTGAGACATTGAATGGCTTGGAGACAGTCACAGCAACTGGTTCCGGAAAATTAATGAAGAAGCGTTACGAAGACGCTCTTAATAACCAATCAGATAGCGGTAATAAAATTCGTGCGCTTAGCATGTTCATTGTCAATTTTGCGGCGTCCGTTCAACAGTACGCTCAAGTTGGTGCTATCTTCTTTGGTGTGTATTTAATCGTGGAGGGTACAATAACCCAGGGTGCGTTAATTGGCGCTGTCATTCTCGGTGGCCGAACTATGAGCCCCCTTTCACAATTAGCCAATACACTATCGCGTGTGAATGGAGCGCTGACGGCTTACCGCAACTTGGATAAATTAATCGGTGCCAAGTATAATAGCGCGGCTAACTTGTCTCCAATCAGTAGACCCAACTTAACCGGCGAAATTGAGTTTAAAAACGTCTCATATAAGTTTGAGGGTGCAAGTCAGCCTGTTCTAAAGAACCTCACATTCAAGATACCTGCTGGCCAAAAAGTAGCGCTCGTTGGTAAAATGGGTTCCGGTAAATCGACCTTAAGCCGATTAATTGCGGGGATTTATGAGCCCACCGACGGCGCGATATTGATAGATGGTGTTGATGTACGACAAATCGATCAAGCAGATATTCGTAAGAATATTGGCATAATGCTCCAAGATAGCTGGCTATTTTCCGGTACGATCCGTGAAAATATTCAAATGGGTTACAATGAGTACGACGACGATCACCTCTTGAAAGTATGCAAAATCGCAGGAGTCGACGATTTTGTGGGATCGCATCCAAAGGGATATGACCTAGAAATTAAAGAACGTGGACAAGGACTATCGGGCGGACAACGTCAAACAATTAACCTTGCTCGCAGCTTATTGCACGACCCGAGTATTTTGCTTCTTGATGAACCGACCAGTTCAATGGACCAGGGCTCAGAAAAGAAAGTTGTCGCCGCGCTGCAGGAAGCCTGTGCAGATAAGACAATGATGATCGTGACACACCGAAATCCGATCCTTACGATGGTTGACCGCGTGTTTGTCTTGGAAAATGGAACGATTGTCGCAGATCAGACCCCTCAACAACTTGGCTTAAAGAAGACTTAATCAATGTCAGATATTGAATTTAAACAACTCGCCAAGGAGATGGCAGGAAAGCAACGGAATTCATCTTCGGTACTCCTGCTATCAATTGTAACACTTCTCGCAATTATCATGCTTTGGGCCTCAGTCACAGAGCTTGACAATGTAGTCCGAGGCTCTGGCAAAACGGTATCAGAAGCTCAAAACCAGCTCGTTCAATCATCCGAACCTGGCGTGATTCGTAATCGCTATGCAAACGAAGGCGACCTCGTCAAAAAAGGTGATTTGCTATTTGACATCGATCCAGTCGATGCAAAGACACAACTGGACCAAGCGCAGAAACGGTTTGCCTCTCTGAAGATAAAATCGATTCGACTAAAAGCAGAAGTCGATAGTGATTTACCTTCGTTTCCAGAGAGCTTGATCGAAGCAGCACCGACAGCGGTGTCTACTGAGTTAGCTTTATTTCAAGCAAGACGTGACGATTTGAGCTCTAAATCGGCAATTCTTGAGCAGCGTAGGTTACAAAAACTGAATGAAATTCAGGAATTGAAAATTCAATATGAGACCTCACAAAACGGATTAAAACTTATTCGTCGTGAAATCGAAACATTAGAACCATTGGTTAAGGCCGGCTTAGCCCCAGAGACCCGACTTCTTGCACTCCAGCGTGAAGAAGAGGCAGCATTGGGCCAATCAAATTCTGCAGAAAGTAGCCAAAATCGCGTTTTGGCGGGATTAGACGAGATAGATGAACAGTTGAAGGCCGAGAAGCAGTCATATGTAACGAGTGCTCTCACCGATCTCTCAGCAATCGAAAGTGAAATTGCAGAACTTAGTGCGCGAATACCGGCTCTGGAGAGTCGCGTGGAGAGGACGTCTGTTCGTTCACCTGTTGACGGTGTGATAAACCGCGTGAACTATGTCACCGCCGATGCTTACGTCAGCACCGGTGATGTACTTCTTGAAATCGTTCCGACGGGTTCAGATCTCATCGTTGAAACTCGAATTGATCCAAAAGATATCGCTGAAATCGTCGTTGGTCAGGAAGTAAAAATATCACTAACAGCATATGATCCATCACGTTACGGGCGCATTGATGGAAATGTCCTGTCAATTTCAGCCGATGCATTAAGTGACCAGCAATCGGGTGCTCAATATTATCTGGTGGATGTAAGCATCAGTGGCACGCTATTTGAAGATGATGGGAGTGAAGTGACTATTCTACCTGGTATGGTCGCATCCATCGACGTTTTGTCTGGAAAACGTACTGTCCTGGATTACTTCTGGCAGCCAATTGCTAAGACAAAAGACAAAGCGCTGAGAGATTAGTGCCATTCCGTGGCTTTATGAACTAATCCATCTTCATTCTCGTTCACTCGGATCCATGCTGGAAAGGCGCTGTGATCCCATTGCGCTTTTGAAAAGGCTTTGTGCAATATATCAAGGACATTTCGCAGCATGTGTTCGTCGCAGTGTAGGTGAACTCCTTCGCGGTTATCCTCTGTAAAAATAAGCCTGTGCACATCATCGACGAGTTGAATGTGCATGTGTGTTGCTAGCCAACAAAGATTTTGATCGCCAGAAATTTCTACGGGATCAGATGAAGTTTTATTGCTTACAGCGTTTACCTGAGTAAATTCATGGATAAGTTCACTATTCTCAGATTTTGAAACTAACTTTGTGAGTTCAAGCACAACGGCATTCGCAAACCTCTGCGTGAGAAAAATGATCAATTGGTTTTGATCGTGTAATAGGCAATCTAAAGCGATTCGGTCTTCTCGTAAGTCGTACCGAGCCGTTAAAGTTGTAATAGCTTCGCTCTGCATGTTTGAAATTTTTAATCCATAAGTTACCGAAACTTGTTTACTTATAATTCTTTGTGAATGCGACAGGCTTCTCTAAACATTGCACAATCACATGACAAAGATTAGCAAATCCCTTGCTTTTAATGGTCTGATCCCCCGTTTTAGTATTTGACAGTCGCACATAGCTAATCGATAGATGTAGATTGTAAAAGCGTGGAGCTAATTGATGAAAAAAGCTTTGTT
>WTJN01000035.1 GCA_011526265.1 Candidatus Arcticimaribacter sp.
CAGCAACAACAAAACGGCGTTGATCCAGGTATAGAGCATAAAAATCAACAACGCGCCTATAGAACCGTAGAGTTGATTGTAGGTGGAAAAACGGTCGATATAGATGCCAAACAAATAGGTGCTTCCTATGAACAACAACAAGGTCATCAACGCACCGGGAGAAAAGAAGCGTGTAATTTTTCCATCCGCCGTTCCAAAATAATAGAGCACAGAAATCGAGAAGTAGGCCAGCAGAATAAAAAACAGGTTTTGCCCCCACAAAACAGCGGTCATGTTTTCGGGTAAGAGTTGGGAAAAAGTAACTTTAAAATACACAAAAGCAATCACGGCCACCAAGAGAAAAAAGGCCAGAAGAACACTCACTCCCACGGCATACAAATATTGCTTGAAAATATTGCGCAGTTCTTTGACATGATACGACCCCTCGAAGCCCGAGAAGATGGCATTGACCCCATTGGCCGACAAAAAAATGGAGAGCACAAAGACCGAAGACAACAAGCCTCCCCGCGGTTTGGATTGAATGTCTTGAAATATTCCTGTGAAAAACACGTGCGTATCGGCCGGCAACAAGGTCTCGATAAACTCCAGCAATACCCCATCGAATTGATCAATATCGAAAAAGCTTGGGACGAACGGAATCAGGTTCAACACAAACAGCAAAAAAGGGAAAAGTGCCATAAAAAAACTATACGCAATTGAGGCTGCGCGTGAAGTAAGCGCTCCTTTGACAATACCACGCAAGTACAAGTTGAGTAAATCATACAGCGTAAACCCCCGCAACCCTGGTAGGCGCAGCATGCGCAAAAGTCGAACGATCTGTTTGATGCCCACGAAAGAGGTCCACTGCCGGGTCATGGATTGGGTTTTCTCAAAATTAAAGTTTTTCTATTTCATTTCTTGCCTTGGATTGTATTTTTGTGGCATGGAGTGTGTTTTGCTTTGTATTGGAAAAACCGACAGTTCGGCCTTGCAGCAGTTGATGGGGCACTACGAAGGGCGGTTGCAGCACTACACCAAATTCAGCATCCAGTGCTTGAACGATCCCAAAAACCGTAAAAACTTGCGTGAGCAACAACAGAAAGAAGCCGAAGCCCTTTTGATTGAGCGCGCCTTGAAACCCACCGACCGGGTGGTATTGCTCGATGAGAAAGGAACATCCTACACGTCTGAAGGCTTCGCGACCTACCTGAACAAGCAACAACTGGCCGGACACAAACGACTGGTTTTTGTTGTCGGGGGGCCCTATGGCTTTGCTCCTGCCCTCTACGCACGGGCTCACCAAAAAATACAGCTCTCCTCCATGACATTTTCCCACCAGATGGTGCGACTGTTTTTTGTTGAACAACTCTACCGTGCCCATACCATATTAAAAAACGAACCTTATCACCACCGCTAATGCAACTTGTCTTTGCCACCCACAACCCCAACAAACTCAAAGAAGTGCAAGCCCTGCTGCCTGCGTCCATCACCCTTTTGAGTCTTGACGATATTGGCTGCACCGAAGAAATTGAAGAAACCGGAACTACCCTTACAGAGAACGCCTACATCAAAGCGCGACACGTGCGAGACCGCTATGGCTTAAACTGCTTTGCCGATGATTCTGGTTTAGAAATAGACGCCTTGAACGGGGCACCCGGAGTGATTTCAGCCCGCTATGCCGGACCGCAAAAAGACAATGAAGCCAACATCCTAAAAGTGTGGAGTGCATTGGCCAACAAAACCAATAAAGCCGCCCAATTCCGAACCATAATCGCGCTTTGCATGGGCGAAGAAGAAAGGGATTTTGAAGGCATTGTACGCGGAGAATTGATCCACGAAAAACGCGGAGAAAAAGGCTTTGGCTATGACCCCATTTTTATTCCAGAGGGCTACACCCAAACCTTTGCCGAATTGGGCAAGGACGTGAAAAACAAAATCAGTCACCGTGCAAGAGCAATGGAAGCGCTAGTTAATGCCCTAAATGAGTATACATAATGAGTATCTAGTTTTCTCTTCGCCCACTTGTGGTCAACTGTAAGGCTTTAATCAACGTATCTACTTCGGTGGCACTAGAAAAAAGAAACAACTGTTGCTTCCCGCCTTTTCGTTGAATGGGGTCGTAGACCTCGGGAAAAA
>WTJN01000046.1 GCA_011526265.1 Candidatus Arcticimaribacter sp.
CCTTGGAACACCTGTGGGGCCTACCAATCGGGGGTGTTGGGCGTGGGTGTCGGTGAATACTTTCTCTACGCCATTTTCAACTGGTTAAGCCCCATCATGACCCTTGTTTATGCCTATTTGGGGATCAAAATCAAGCGCTTGACCGGCAAGGTATAAAGGTTGGTTATTTAAAAATTGAAAAAAAAAATACCCACGCACCCTGGGGGAAAAGCGAAACTTTACCTTTGCTGAAATTTAAATAAAAACGCTATGTCTTACGTAGGAAAAACATTCCCCAACCTCACGGTAAATGCCATGAACGAAATGGGCGACACCATCGCCATCAACGTGCTCGAAGAAGCCGTAAACAACAAGAAAAAAGTATTGCTTTTTTGGTACCCCAAGGATTTCACCTTTGTGTGCCCAACAGAACTGCACGCTTTCCAAGCGGCCTTGCCCGAGTTTGAGAAACGCAACACCATTGTTATTGGCGCCTCTTGCGATACTGCAGAAGTGCACTTTGCCTGGTTGAACACCGCCAAAGACGACGGAGGAATCGAAGGGATTACCTATAACATTTTGGCCGACAGCAACCGCAACTTGGCCGATGCACTCGATATTTTGGATTCATCCAACGAGCGTATTGACGAAGAAACCGGAACGGTTGTACGCGACGGGGATCATGTCACTTACCGCGCCACATACGTGATCGACGAAGACGGCGTTGTGCAACACGAAGGAATCAACAACATGCCCATTGGCCGTAACGTAAACGAATATTTACGCATTATCGATGCCTTGACCCATGTGCAAGAAAAAGGCGAGGTTTGCCCCGCCAACTGGGAAGAAGGTGCCGATGCCATGAACGCCGACCGCAAAGGGGTGCAAGCCTATTTAAGCAACCACTAAAAAACGCCCTGAGCAATGTTGCAAGAATTGAAAGAAGACATCCTGGACCAAGTGGTGGCCGACAACGCGAAAGTGGTTGTCCAGTACTCCGCAGGGTGGTGTGGCAACTGCCGCATCATGAAACCAAAATTCAAAAAAATGGCCGCGGAAAACGACACCATGACCTTTGTTTGGATTGATGCAGAAAAAAATCCAAATTCACGTCAATTGGCCGATGTAAGCAACCTCCCCACTTTTGCACATTTCAACAATGGTCAGTTGGTTGGGCAAGTTCAAACCAACAAAGCCGATGTGCTAAAAACTTTTGTCGATGAAGCTGCCGCTCATTAAACACTTGGTCGCTTTTGTCGAAGAACACGACGAAGACTACCTCGTAGAAACCCTCGAAGTATTGGAACACACCAGTGAATTCGGCGGTCTCAAAGACGAAGAAATCGACGTGTTGGGCGAATTGATTTCCAACCTTTATGGTGCCCTTGAAGTGCACAAAGAGATAAAGGCGGGCAAAGAAAAACGCGAAGCTCTCAATGCCTTCATGCAGCGCGTGCAAGGCAGTATTGACTAAATCACTTGATCTCCCCCGTGCAAGCGGGGGATTTTTTTTTGGCAAGAGTTCGCCCTTTATTTGTAGTTTTGTACAAGGCACAGCTTCCATGGCGAAAAAACAACCCAAAGTTCCAACATCCAAAGCATCGGATCCGCAAAAGCGCCGTTCCCGTGAGGTGCTAGTCGGGGCTTTTTTAAGCCTAAGCGCCCTGCTGCTTTTTGTGGCGTTCATCTCCTATTTTTTTACTTGGCAAACCGACCAAAGCACCCTTGGGTTAATGACCCAGCGCGAGGTGATGGCACAAAACGCTTTGAGTAAAATCGGGGCGGGAATTAGTCACTTTTTCATTTACGAGGGCGTGGGCATTGCCGCATTTATTTTTGCCTACCTGGTGTTGCTGAGCGGCTTGTTCCTCTTTTTCGATGTCCAAAAAAACACCCTCCTCCGTCGCTGGACTTGGGGGTTGTATTACATGATTTTGGTCTGCTTTGCCTCCGCGCGCTTTGAAGGGATTTTTCCGTTTCTTGGCGGAACCATAGGACTCGAAATGACCGGGTTGATTACCGACTATGTCGGCGCCCTTGGACTGTGGACTCTGCTATTTTTTATGAGTGTCATTGCCGTGGTTTTACATTTAAAATGGACCCCAGAAAAAGGCATCGCTTGGCTGAAATCCGTTTTCCAACGTGGAGACAAAGCACCTGAAGAAAGTCCGTTGGCGTCTGCTCCATCCAACGATCCAGCAAGCAGTGAAGAAGAACGTACAACAGTCGAGATGAATGATGCTGCTGTTCCCCTATCGCTGTCGAAAATAACAAAAGAAAAAGCTACCACCCAAGACAGCGAACAAGCCCTAGAAATCACCCCTCCGCGAGAAGAAGCGCAAGAAGCATCCAAAGAGAACGCTGCACCGGTGGCCATGGAAGTGACCAAGACACAAGAAGAAGACACCGTCGACCAACTCTCGAAAGAACTGGTTGAAAAGTACGGAGCGTTTGACCCCACCCTCGAGCTGAGCGGATTTCAATTCCCCACCCTAGAGTTGCTGAAGGACTACGGCAGTGGGAGCATCACCATTGATGAAGACGAACTGGAGGTCAATAAAAATAAAATCATTGACACGCTGCGGAATTACAAAATTGAGATCGCCAAAATCAAAGCCAATATTGGCCCCACGGTGACACTCTACGAAATTGTTCCCGCCGCGGGCATCCGGATCTCAAAAATCAAAAACTTGGAAGATGACATTGCCCTGTCGCTTTCGGCCTTGGGGATTCGGATCATAGCGCCCATTCCCGGCAAAGGCACTGTAGGGATTGAAGTGCCCAACCAAAAGCCCAGCATTGTCTCTATGCGCTCGGTGATTGCCAGTCAGCGGTTTCAATCGGCCGACATGGAATTGCCCGTCGCCTTAGGGAAAAACATCAGCAATGAAACCTTTGTAGTGGACTTGGCCAAAATGCCGCACCTGCTCATGGCCGGAGCCACCGGACAAGGAAAATCGGTTGGACTCAATGCTGTTTTGACTTCATTGCTCTACAAAAAACACCCCGCTGAAGTCAAGTTTGTTCTGGTCGATCCCAAAAAAGTTGAACTGAATATTTACAATAAAATTGAGCGGCACTATTTGGCCAAACTGCCCGATGCTGAAGAGGCCATCATTACCGACAATACCAAGGTAATCAACACGCTCAACTCGCTCTGCATTGAAATGGACAACCGCTATGAGCTGTTGAAAAACGCCATGTGCCGGAACATTAAAGAGTACAACGCCAAATTCAAAGCGCGCAAACTCAACCCCAACGACGGACATGTGTTTTTACCCTACATTGTTTTGGTGGTGGATGAGTTTGCCGACCTAATCATGACTGCGGGAAAAGAAGTAGAGACTCCTATCGCTCGTTTGGCCCAGTTGGCCCGTGCCATTGGGATTCATTTGATTATCGCCACCCAACGCCCGTCGGTCAATGTCATTACGGGGATCATCAAAGCCAACTTCCCCGCACGGATTGCTTTCCGGGTAACCTCGAAAATCGATTCGCGCACCATTCTCGACAGCGGTGGTGCCGACCAGTTGATTGGTCGTGGCGACCTGCTGTACACCCAAGGCAACGACCTAACCCGCATTCAATGTGCTTTTGTAGATACCCCAGAGGTCGAACGCATTGCCGAATACATTGGCAGCCAAAAAGCCTATCCGGAAGCCCACTTGCTGCCCGAGTTTGTGGGGGAAGAAAGTGCTGTTTTAGACATCGATGCCAGCGACCGCGATGCCCTCTTCCGAGAGGCCGCCGAGGTGATTGTGACTGCACAACAGGGCTCTGCCAGTCTGCTGCAACGCAAACTCAAACTGGGATACAACCGCGCGGGGCGTATCATCGATCAGATGGAAGCGGCAGGGATTGTGGGCCCATTTGAAGGAAGCAAAGCCCGGCAAGTGCTCGTGCCCGACCTGACTACTTTGGAACAATTATTGAACAACTCGTCTGAATAAATGCCGTCATGAAAAAAATATTCTCCTTGCTATTCACCCTATTGACAACCACCACGGTCATGAGCCAAGGCATGGAACAAGCCAAAAACCTACTGGAACAAGTCACGCAAAACATGAAGAAGAAGGACAACATTCGCTTCGAATTCAGTTATGTGTTGGAAAACAAAGCCGAGCAAATCCGACAAGAGTTGGAAGGCGAGGTCACCCTGGCCGGCAACCAATACAAGGTCAACTTCATGGATGCCATTCAATTGTTTGACGGCAAAAAAATCTATACCATTGTTCCCGAAAACGAAGAAATCACCATCAGCTTTCCCGACGATGAAGATGACCTGAGCGTGAATCCGTCCAAGCTGCTTAGTTTTTATGAAGAAGGCTATGGCTATGAGTGGGACATTGAGCAACGCGTGATGGGCCGGGCGATTCAGTATGTGAAATTACTGCCCAACCCCGCCAGCGAGGAAGTCAACTATTTACTCCTCGGGATCGATACCCAGCGGTTAGAAGTCTATCGTGTGATTGAGATTGGCTACAACAATACCCGCACGACCCTTACGTTGAGCAATACCACGCACAACATTCAGTTGCCCGACGACTTCTTTGCCTTTGACGCGGCAGAATATCCCAACTTTTATATCAACGAATAGTGAAAATTCTCGATCGGTACGTTCTTGGACTTTATCTCAAACGTTTGGGAAGCGTTTTTTTGATCTTGATGTTTATCTTCATCATTCAGACCTTTTGGTTGTTCATCGATGAATTTGCGGGCAAGGGGATCGACAGTGAGATCATCCTGAAGTTTTTGGGGTACTACTCGCCCAAACTCTATCCGCTGGTGATGCCGCTGTCGGTGTTGTTGGCCTCGATCATGACCTATGGCACCTTGGCCGAAAACTACGAATTTGCAGCCATGAAATCGACAGGGATCTCCTTGCAGCGCGCCATGCGATCCTTGGTTATTTTTCACTTTTTCTTGGGCGTTGGGAGTTTTTATTTTGCCAATCATGTCATCCCCTACGGAGAATTCAAATACTATAATTTACGGCGAAATTT
This sequence comes from Candidatus Arcticimaribacter sp., assembly GCA_011526265.1. Taxonomy (GTDB): domain Bacteria; phylum Bacteroidota; class Bacteroidia; order Flavobacteriales; family Flavobacteriaceae; genus Arcticimaribacter. Next base: position 4,983 of record WTJN01000046.1, read on the forward strand.
GGCCAAACTCAAACCTGCCTTGGCCATCACCGAAGGAGTCTTCAATGATATTGGGGAAATGAATATCAAAGTAAAACGTAAGCACGGCGAAGACAATCGCTTTTTGGAGGATGTGATCATTCATGAAAAAACGGCGGACAAAAAAAATCGCATTGTCATCAAAGCCAACCGTGGAGAACTCAAAAGCGCCACCATTGGAGATCAGTTGCAATTGATTCTCTACGACGGGAACCGCTACGAAGAAATCAACACCAGTTCTTCCGACCCCAGAAACCGCGCTCGCCCCGACCGACAAATTCCACATGCCAAAGTGGCGTTTAAAAAATACATCATGAACATCGACTTGTCGCAGTTCAATGATGTTGACTTGGCCGAAGAAAAATACCGCAGCACCTACCGCATGCAAAAAGTGAACGAACTGGTCGAAAGCATCGATTCCCTCGAAGAAAAATTCTTGGACAACCGGAAGGTGTATGGCGATAATTTTGCCGCTTCCAACTTGATTCTAAAATTGAAAAACAACAAAGATTTACTGATCGAAATGGATAGTCTTTCGACTTCGGACTCTGTTTATCGACTTTTCAAAAACCCTTTGCGATTTGCAGGGGTAGACAACTTTGTGAATCAAAAAGAAGTCTTGCGGCAAGCACTGTCTTCCAATCGTGGCCATATGCGGAATGTAGAAACCAAAAAACGAAGCTATTTTTTGAATCAGAAGCGCATCAATTTGCACAAAAACACCTTCCACGAGAAATTCACCTTAGGTTTTAGTTTATTTTTTCTCTTTTTGGTGGGGTCGTCGCTTGGTGCGATCATTCGCAAAGGGGGCTTGGGACTTCCCATGGTCTTGGCCATTTTGATTTTCCTCACCTATTACTACATAGGCCTTTTTGGGAAAAATGCCTCCGAAGACAGCAGTATATCGCCCGTTATAGGCAGTTGGGTATCAGTATTTATCATTGCTCCTTGCGCGCTCTACTTTTTACACCGCGCTTCCCGAGACTTGGGGTTACTCAACAACGATCGGTTTTTGATTTTTGTCGATCAACTGGTGGAGGTCGTTAAGAATCGTATTTTTGCACTACGCAACACGCTATGGAAAAAAAACAACTAGACCGAATCGAAGACGCCATTGAGGCCGTTCGCAACGGCGAAGTCATCATTGTTGTAGACGATGATGATCGAGAAAACGAAGGCGATTTTTTAACCGCCGCCGAAAACATTACCCCAGAGATTGTCAACTTTATGGCCAAAGAGGGTCGTGGACTCATCTGCGCCCCAATGACCGAGAGTCGTTGTAAAAGCCTCCAATTGGAACGCATGGTAACCAACAACACCGACCCCATGGAGACGGCCTTTACTGTCTCTGTCGATTTGAAAGGGAACGGCGTAACTACAGGCATCTCGGCCAGTGACCGTGCCAAAACCATTCAGGCATTGGTGGACCCGTCTACACGCCCACACGATTTATCGCGTCCGGGACACGTGTTTCCGTTGATCGCCAAAGAGGGAGGTGTCTTGCGACGCACTGGCCACACCGAGGCCGCCATTGATTTTGCGCGCCTCGCCGGAAAAAAAGCCGCAGGCGTGATTGTCGAAATCATGAATGAAGACGGCACCATGGCCCGACTGCCCCAATTGATGGAAGTGGCAGAAAAATTTGATTTAAAATTGGTGTCCATTGAAGATCTCGTTGCCTACCGTATGCAACACGATAGCCTGATCATCAAGCGCGAAGACACCGAAATACAAACCCGCTTTGGCGATTTTAGACTGCGAGCATTTCAACAAACCACCAACAACCAAGTGCATTTGGCACTGACCAAGGGATCGTGGGAACCCGATGAGGCGGTTTTGACCCGGATCAATTCTTCGCAAATCAGCAACGATATTCTAGGACTACTGACCGGCTCGAACGAACGCGGACTGGAAGATATATTCCAGTTGATCAACCAGGCTGGAAAAGGGGCCATGATTTTTATCAACCAACAACAAGCATCGGAGGATTTGCTCTCGCGGATCAAGCGAATGAAAGCCCACCCCAAAGAAGATGGAAAACCGCAAAAGGCACCGCCCATGCGGATGGACCTCAAAGACTTTGGGATAGGCGCGCAAATCCTTCATGAGTTGCACATCAATAAATTGCGGGTAATCACCAATTCTTCACAAGGCCCCCGCGTGGGGATAACGGGCTATGGCATCGACATTGTCGAGTATGTGAATTATTAAAAGAACCAGAGCTTGATGGACAAGACCGTGACCATGACAATCATGGCGGCCCGGATGACCCCTTCCCCCTGCTGAACGGACCAACGGCTCGACCACCAAGCACCAAAAGAAGTCCCGAAGGCCAAGACAGCACCCATGGACCAGTTTACAGCATCGTTATAAGCAAATAGCCCCAATGCGCCCAGAGAATAGATAAAGACCAAGGCGACTTTGGTCGCATTGGTGTGAACCAAATCCAAGCGGTTGACTTGATTCAAAAACAACATGATCACAAAGCCAATGCCTGCATTGATAAACCCGCCATAGATCCCGATAAAAAAGAACCCAATAAGGGCGTAGACCAAGTGTTTGCCTGTTCGACGCTCAGACAACGCAGTGGAGACCGTCTTTGGTTTAAAGACCATGATGGCCACCACGATGAGCATGATGACAGCGAGAATACGGTTGAACAATTCCCCCTCGATTTGAACGGCGATTTGTGCACCCACGAGTGCACCAAAAAAAGCACTGATCCCCAAATACAAGGCAAAGGGAAAAGGGTTTAAGCCTTTGGAGCGATAACCCGCGGAACCAATGAGCGCTTGGACCACAATCCCAATTCTATTGGTCCCGTTGGCCACATGCGGGGGAAGTCCCATGAAAATCAATACAGGAAGGGTCAACAACGAACCCCCTCCCGCCAAGGTATTGATGATTCCTGCTGCGAGACCTGCGCCAAAAAGCAATCCAAATTGGAGTAATTCGTCTGTCATTGTCCGGGCAAGTTAAGCATATCGTTTTTTAGAAAAAGTTTTTAAACTTGAAATAAGCAGTGTATATTTGCCCACGCAAAGGAGAAATGGCAGAGTGGTCGAATGCGGCAGTCTTGAAAACTGTTGAGGGTCACACCTCCGGGGGTTCGAATCCCTCTTTCTCCGCTACCTAAAAGTCTATAAAATGTTGATTTTTCAATTGTTATAGGCTTTTTTTTGTGCTCTATTTCTATTCTTTTCCTACTGGATGCTCAGTAAATTTGACTCCTTTTTGTAAATCTTTGGCTACCGCTTCCACTTCCTCCATTACTCGAAGAAGATTTCCGCCCCAAATTTTTTCTATCTCTTCTTGGGTATATCCACGTTTGACCAATTCTTCGGTCACATTAAGTGTTTCTGAAGCGTCTTGCCAACCTTCAATACCACCACCGCCGTCAAAATCAGAACTGATTCCAACATGGTCGATACCAATTTTGTTTTTAATGTAATCGATATGGTCGACGAGGTCGGACACTGAAACAGGAGGATGGGTAGATTTGATTTTTTCCAATTGAGGAGCTGCTAAACTCATCAATGTTTTTCGCTGTAGTAGATAAGCTTGAAGTTCGTCAAAGCTTAAAGCCCGCATTTGATATTTGTCCAGAACTGGGATGTTATTTGCTTTCCCAACCATTTGCAAAATTGAATCTTTCACCTGCTTGTGTGCATTGTGTTTTTCCGTATTCAAATAGGAACTAAACGCCACCGTTTGCACTACTCCTCCACTCTTTTTAACCCATT
>WTJN01000168.1 GCA_011526265.1 Candidatus Arcticimaribacter sp.
CCTAACAGCAGAGACGGAACACGACTGGTTAGCGGGACAAACACCCGAACCTTTTCTTGACTTTCACGCGGTGGTGCTTTAGTGCTTGTTAAGGGGAACTATTATAAATGATTAGCTATTGCTGGCGCAGAAAATGCCTGCCCAATGAGATGTCATCAAGTTTATAAGCAGATAAAAATTAACCATTAGCCCTCAATTTTGAAATCCCCTACTTTGTTGTATCTTGATCACGACCCTTAAACACTTAACCTCAACCTTTATGTTATCTTACCATGAAAAAACTCTTCACCTTTGATTTCCGTTATTTTCGTGGTGACCTCTTCGGGGGACTCACTGCCGGTATTGTCGCGCTTCCCCTTGCCTTAGCCTTTGGCGTAAGCTCTGGTCTTGGCCCTAGTGCCGGACTCTATGGGGCGATTTTTGTGAGCTTCTTCGCTGCCCTCTTTGGGGGAACACCCACTCAAATCTCGGGCCCAACAGCCCCTATGACAGCGGTGAGCATGGTCTTTATTGCCGAGATGCTCGCCAATTTCGACGGAAATATTGAAAAAGCCTTGCCCACCATCCTCTCGGTTTTCTTGCTAGCAGGGCTCTTGCAAATCGTCCTTGGCTTTATGGGACTCGGGAAATACATCCGGTACATTCCCTATCCGGTTGTTTCAGGATTCATGACCGCCATTGGGGTCATCATACTCGTAACCCAAATCGCTCCCACCTTGGGCTATTACGCCAAAGAAGACAGCGCCTTTGTCGCCCAATTTAAACCACAGGCCGAGGAAGTGCTTTTAGAAAACATTCTCCACGACGAAGTAGATGAAGGGATCTTGGTACTGGAAGACTTTGAAACCACCATCGCCCGAGCGGAAAAAATCAGCGAGGCGGATATTCTTTTAGAAGCAGAGACTTTGGCAGAGAAACACGCATCTGGAGTTTTAGGTACCCTAAAAGTACTCCCCCGTATTTTCGCACAAATCAACAGCATCGAATTGATCTTGGCCTTGCTGACCATCGTCATTATCTATGGCTTTAAACGCATCACCACAGCGGTCCCCAGTACGCTGGTTGCCCTCCTAATCGTTTCGGGAGGTGCCTTTGCCCTAGGGGTGGACTACCGCCCTATCGCGGCCATACCGTCGGGCTTACCCCTCCCACAATGGGGACTGTTTGCCGGATTTGGTCTGGACACACTTACGCAATACATCTTCACTGCCATGACCCTCGCGCTTTTGGGCTGTATCAACTCCCTCCTTACCTCGGTAGTGGCCGATAATATGACCAAAACGGTACACGAACCCAACAAAGAATTGGTGGGACAAGGTATTGGAAACAGTATGGGCACCCTCTTTGGGGGGATTCCCGGAGCAGGTGCGACCATCCGAACGGTGGTCAATATCAAGTCGGGAGGGAAAACCCGTTTATCGGGCATGATTGCTGGGCTGCTGCTCCTCTTTATCCTCCTCGCTATCGGCCCATCGCTTCCCAAATTCCCGCAGCGGTCTTAGCCGGGATTCTCATCACCGTGGGCATAGGTGTTATGGACTACAAAGGATTGAAAGCCCTCCCCTATATGCCCCGACCAGAGGTAATCATCTTGATTGTTGTCTTGGTGCTATCGTCCATTTGGAATTTGGTCTATGCCGTGGGGATTGGTTTGGTCATTGCCTCCCTCATGTTTATGAAGAAGATTGGCGATCTCACCTGGAATCGCTACAATGTGCTCCCCCTTGCAAAAGAGCAAGCCTAGGGCGATGAACAAAGTTTCCCTGTTACCCTACAAGAAGAGGTGTTTATTAAGTACTTGGAAGGGCCGCTCTTTTTTGGCTCTACCGCCCGTTTCAGCGAAACGGCTAAACAAATTCCCGCGACTGCTTCGACTCTCGTGATACGTTTGGACAAAGTACCCTATATCGACCAGTCTGGCCTCTATGCCCTAGAAACCGTGATTATCGACCTGGTGCAACAGCAAAAGAAGGTACTGCTTGTGGGGCTAGAACAACAGCCCAAATACATGATGGAACGTATCGACATTATCCCCGATTTGATTCCTAGCAGCCAAATTTTTGAAAGCTTTGAAGATTGCGTACATTGGCTGCGCAATCATGTCGCAG
>WTJN01000134.1:0-2932 GCA_011526265.1 Candidatus Arcticimaribacter sp.
ACTACTTATTCCTCCAGCCCTTCGGGGTAGAGAAAATTGTTGTAGGGGAAACGGGTGACGTGCAAGGCGCGAATGGCGGCGTAAGCCTGCTGGCGGAAGTGGGCCAAGTTGTCTTTGTTCAAAGCTGAAATAAACAAGGCCTTACCGTTCATTTTGGCCATCCAAGTGGCTTCCCACTCGGCCAAGGTGTAGTGTTTGGTGGTGCGCAGGGTGACCAAATCGTCGGGGGCAATGACCTCAGGGGTATAGGCATCAATTTTGTTGAACACCATCAGGGTGGGTTTGTCCAGACAGCCTATTTCTTCCAAAATTTGGTTCACCGAGGCAATGTGTTCTTCAAAATTGGGGTGGGCCAAATCGACCACGTGCAGGAGCAAATCGGCCTCGATGACTTCGTCCAATGTACTCTTGAAGGACTCTACCAGTTGGGTGGGCAGCTTGCGGATGAACCCCACCGTGTCGCTGAGCAAAAAGGGGAGGTTGCCAATGACCACCTTGCGCACGGTGGTGTCGAGGGTGGCAAAAAGTTTGTTTTCGGCAAAGACCTCGCTTTTGGACAGAACATTCATCAGGGTCGATTTCCCCACATTGGTATAGCCCACCAAAGCAACCCGCACCAAAGCGCCGCGGTTGCCCCGTTGGGTAGCCATTTGTTTGTCGATCACGCCCAGTTTTTTCTTCAAAAGGGCAATTTTGTCCCGCACAATGCGGCGGTCGGTTTCAATTTCTGTTTCTCCCGGTCCGCGCATCCCAATGCCCCCGCGCTGTCGCTCCAAGTGGGTCCATAACCCTTTGAGGCGCGGCAACAAATATTGGTATTGGGCCAGTTCGACCTGAGTGCGGGCATAACTGGTCTGGGCGCGCTGCGCAAAAATATCGAGAATCAGACCGGTGCGGTCCAGAATTTTACAGCGCAAGGTCCGCTCAATGTTATTCTGCTGTGCTGGAGTGAGCTCGTCGTCGAACACCACCGTGGCCACATCGTTATCCTGCACAAAGGCCTCTACTTCGGCCAATTTTCCGCTGCCAATAAAGGTTTTGGGATTGGGCAAGTTGATTTTTTGGGTAAATCGCTGAATCACTTTCCCCCCAGCAGTGTGGGCCAAAAAGGCCAGTTCGTCCAAGTATTCTTTCGATTTTTCTTCGTCTTGTTGGGCGGTAATAATGCCCACCAGGACCGTGTTCTCTACCGAGAGGGATTTTTTTTCCAGCATCAGCGTGTTTTCCAGGTGTTGAGGGTCATGGTGTTGCCGTCGAAAGTGGCATAGGTGAAATGCTGGATCCAATCGCCAAGGTTGATGTAGCGCGCTTGCGGATTGAGGCGAATATCCAAGGGAATGTGACGGTGACCAAAGACAAAAAAGTCGCGGGGTTTTTGGCTGTATTTTCGCCGGGCATATTGGGTCAACCACTCTTCATCGTTGCCCAAAAAGACGGCGTCTTCCTCGCCAGAGATCAGCTTGTTTTTCACCGATAGGTAGTGCCCCAAACGCATGCCCCAGTCGGGATGTAGCCACCGGAAACACCACTGAAAAAAAGGGTTTTTGAATATTTTTTTCATCCGTTTGTAGCCATGATCGTTGGGGCCAAGTCCATCGCCATGAGCAATGAAAAAGGACTTTTCACCCAAGGTGAACTCTTGCGGGGTGTAATACACCCTACAATTCAATTCTTTTTCCAGATAGTCGCGCATCCACATGTCGTGGTTGCCCACAAAAAAATGAAGGGGGATTCCGGCATCGCTCAGCTCGGCCAGTTTGCCCAATACGCGCACAAAACCTTTGGGAACCACGGTTTTGTATTCGAACCAAAAATCGAACAAATCGCCCAGAAGAAACACCGCCTCGGCATCTTTTTTAATGTGGTCTAGCCAGGCCACAAAAGCTTGTTCCCGCGGTGCACTCAAAGCAGGCGTGGGTGCTCCAAAATGTTGGTCGGAAGCAAAATAGATGTTTTTTCCCTGCGCAATTTCCATGAGCGTTGCTTATCCGATGGCGTGTTCGAGATCGTCGATCAAATCTTGGGCGTCTTCGATGCCTACACTCAAGCGAATCAGGGCATCGACCACACCACTCTCTTCACGGACGGTTTTGGGAATGGAAGCGTGGGTCATGGACGCCGGATGGCCGGCCAGACTTTCGACCCCACCCAAGGACTCGGCCAAGGTAAAGAGTTGTAATTTTTCGATGATGGCAATGGCCGTGGCTTTGTCGGCCCCTTTGGGCACAAAAGACAGCATGCCGCCAAAATCGCGCATTTGTTTTTTGGCAATGGCATGGTTGCGATGGTGGGCAAACCCAGGCCAATAGACCTTCTCAATCTTAGGATGCTGTTCGAGGTACTCGGCAATCAGCCGTCCATTCTGACAGTGACGTTCCATGCGCACATGCAAAGTTTTGATGCCGCGCAAGGTCAAAAAACTATCCATGGGCCCTGGCACCGCTCCACTGGCGTTCTGAATAAACGCCAAGCGCTCGTGCAATTCGTCGTTGTTGACCACCAGTGACCCCAAGACAACATCCGAATGCCCGGCCAAGTATTTGGTGGCCGAATGCATCACGATATCCGCCCCCATGGTGAGGGGCTGCTGCAAATAGGGCGAGGCAAAGGTATTGTCAACCGCCAACAATATATTTTGGGCCTTGGCCACCGCCGAAAGGGCGGCAATGTCCACCACATTCATCATGGGATTGGTGGGGGTTTCTACCCACATCATCTTGGTGTTGGGCCCAATGGCCGCGGCAACGTCGTCAACATTATTCATGTCCACAAAGCGAAAACGCAACCCAAAGTCCTCAAATATTTTGGTGAAAAGACGGTAGGAACCGCCATATAGATCGTTGGTCGAAATGACCTCATCGCCGGGCTTCAAAAGCTTCATCACCGCATCCATGGCCGCCAAGCCCGAGGCAAAAGCCAAGCCGTGTTTGCC
>WTJN01000134.1:3032-4358 GCA_011526265.1 Candidatus Arcticimaribacter sp.
CTATGAAAAGCTTTTTTTATTTATCCAGTTGTTCGACCTGTAAAAAGATCATGAAAGCACTAAACCTGCCTTCCGAAGTCACATTGGTGGATATCAAAAAAGAACCGCTCGATGCTCCACTCCTCGATATGCTCTACGCAAAAACACAATCCTACAAAGCATTGCTCAATACGCGCGCACAAAAGCTCAAGGGCGTGGACAAGCAACAATTGACGGAAGCCAATATCAAAGCTTTATTGCTGGAGCACTACAGTTATTTGAAACGCCCTGTTTTGGTCTTTAACGACCAACTTTTTGTAGGGAACGCGCCAGCAACAGTATTGGCCGCCAAAGCCGCCTTGCATGAATAAACAGTGGTTGGCCATCTTGGCTGCTTTTGGAGCAACCACCATCTACGGTTTGAATCACACCATCATGAAAGTGATCATGCCCACCTATATCGAACCCTATGGTTTGGTTCTCCTGCGCGTCATTACCGCTTCGCTCCTCTTTGGGGCCCTGAGTTTTTTCTTTCCCAAAGAAAAAATCGACCGGGAAGATTATTGGCGAATTGGTCTCGCTACAGGCTTTGGCATGTTCCTCAATATGGTTTTTTTTATCAAGGGACTCAGTCTTTCGACCCCAATCAACAGTTCGGTCATCATTACCATTATGCCGATTATTGTGTTGATTTTGTCGGCCATTTTTGTGGGTGAAAAAATCACGTGGCGCAAGGCAGGGGGAATTGCTGCTGGTTTTTTGGGGGCCATCACTTTGGTGCTATACGGCAGTGCGTTCACCAAAAACGCCCCGAATATTCCATTGGGCAACTTTTATATGTTGATCAATGCGTTTAGCTACGGGGCTTATTTGGTCTTGATGAAACCCATTTCAAAAAAATACCATGTGATCACCTTGATGAAGTGGATGTTCCCATTGGGTGTGCTGCTCAATCTCCCCGTGGGGTGGGAAGAATTGTCGGCAGTGTCCTTTTCATCCTTGCCTTTTGATGCGATTTGGCGGATTGGTTTTGTCTTGCTATTCACCACTTTTTTGGCCTACCTGCTCAATATGTATGCCTTGCGCGAAGTACCTCCCTCCACCATTGGGGCATTTACCTATTTGCAACCCATCATTGCCATTGGCTATGCCACTTTGAGTGGAAACGACCAAATGGACGGCATTAAACTCTTGGCCACTACCTTGGTGTTTGTGGGAGTGTATATGGTGACGCAAAGGGAACGCAACAAATCGACAAAGGACGAGGCTTAAATTTGGTTTTATTTTCGAATCCCTCTACTTTTAGAAAAAAATAAACCCATGAAAAAAATCGTCATTCTACTCTTG
>WTJN01000134.1:4458-8644 GCA_011526265.1 Candidatus Arcticimaribacter sp.
CATCCGGCATGGGTGATGAATATCATGCTGAATCCTACCCAAATGCTGAAAGAAGACCCGATCGCCAAAGCACTGCTGGCAGAGTACAACAACGTTTTGATGATCAATCAAAACCTCACCGCAGAGGAAGCCCGCGCCCTGGCAGAGTACCTGAGAGCTTTATAGGGCCCAGGCCTTCCCTTCGCTGGCTTCTTGAAGATCTACACACCCTTGCTGTTGCCCCGGAACGGGTGCATAGGCCAAATGCTCTTTGCCAATAATGGCATTGGTTTTGAAAGCAGTGATGGAAATAGACCTTAAGGCATGAAGAAATTCGTGCACGGCCCCTTCCACAGGTACTTCGGCAATGGCTCCTTCGGCAGTACGCTCAAGGTATTGCGTAAAAGCTTCTTCGCGTGCAGCTCGGGTTTCAGGCGTAGCCCTAAAGTAAGCGGCCAAAACACTGTCAATGTCTTCATTGGTCAAGGCTTGTGTGGTGTCTTTTCCCGCCTCAGTGGAGGCCACTTGCGTAAAAATATCAGCGCCCATTAAGAATTGGGCTTTGTCCTCTTCAGCGGCAACGCGATCAAAATACCCGTCGATGAAGGCCATCAAATTCAAATCTGTTGCCCCCGGTACATTGGGTGTGGTGGGGAGGATCACATCGATGACGCGCGTGAGAAAGTTATACTGTTCCTGCGGAATCACAGCCGGTGACCAGCCGGCAGGCGTTTGCTGACAACTTTGTAACAATCCAACCACAGTGGGGGTCAAGGTCAACCCTCCCAAGGAAAGGCCGATGTTTTTTAAAGCGGTTCTTCTTTGCATAATACGTTCTACTTTAGAGGTTGTTCTTTTTCAATTCACTCACGGCAAAATCAACAGCACGTGCTGTCAAGGCCATATACGTCAGGGAAGGATTGACATTCCCAGCCGAAGTCATACAAGCGCCATCGGTGACAAATACATTGGGCACTTCGTGCAACTGATTGTGTTTGTTCAAGACCGAGGTTTTGGGGTCTCTTCCCATGCGAGCAGTTCCCATTTCGTGGATCCCCAATCCAAGGTGATAAGGGTTGTCGTAGCCGCGGACGTTTTTAAATCCGGCTTCTTCCAACATTTCGACGGCTTGAGTTTGCATGTCCTTGCGCATGGCCAACTCGTTTTCGCGAATCTCTGCGTCGAAGGTCACTGTGGGTAAGCCCCACTGGTCTTTTTTGTCATAATTTAGATACATGCGGTTTTCGTGGTACGGCAATACCTCACCAAAGCCGTTGAGCCCCATGGTCCATCCACCGGGGGTGAGCATGGCTTCTTTAAACGCCGGGCCATAGGCCATTTCTTTTACATTTTCTGTCCACGAACCGCGACCGCCGCCGCCTTGGTAGCCGTAGCCACGAACAAAATCTTTTTGGTCTGTGCTTCCTCCAATATTGCGAAAACGGGGGATATAAATCCCGTTGGGACGCCGCCCAGTATAATATTTGTCTTCAAAACCGTCGAACTCCCCGTAGGCTCCAACTTGGAAATGGTGGTCCATGATGTTGTGGCCCAACTCGCCCGAGGCATTGCCCATACCATTGGGGAAATATCGTGATTGTGACTGCATCAAGATCGACGTGGATGCTACTGCTGAGGCACACAAGAAAATCACTTTTGCATGGAACGTTATTTCTTCTTTGGTTTCGGCATCGATTACGTGGACGCCAGACGCTTTTTTGGTTTCAGGATCATACACCACCTGATGAACGATGGAATTGGGGCGCAAGGTCATATTGCCTGTCGCCTCCGCCATGGGCAGGGTAGACGATTGGCTACTAAAATAGGCCCCAAACGGACACCCGCGCATGCAACGGTTGCGGAATTGACAGTTGATGCGGCCGGCGCCCGGTTTCTCTCCCTCCGTGAGGTGTGCTGTACGCCCAATGGTCAAAACACGATCGTCGTACTTATTGGCAATACTGTTTTTTAGATGGTCTTCAACGCAGGTCAGCTCCATGGGTTTTAGATACTCACCATCGGGGAAATGGGGTAAGCCCAAATTTTCGCCCGATATTCCGGCATGCTTCTCTACATAGGCATACCAAGGCGCAAGGTCTTCATATCGGATGGGCCAATCAACGGCAATACCTTCCTTGCTGTTGGCCTCGAAATCAAAATTGGTCAAACGGTAACTCTGCCGTCCCCACATGAGTGAGCGCCCACCTACGTGATAGCCACGACACCAATCGAACTGTTTGTCTTCGTTGTATGGATGGTCAATATCGTCGACAAAAAAATGTCGATTGGAGGCTTTTGTTGTATAGCCCGTACGGCTTTGCTTGGGTTGTCGTTCGCGTGCCTCTTTGGTAATCACATCTCCGTGTGGAAAGTCCCAAGGGTCTTTGTTCATGGTGGGATAATCTTCGATGTGCTTGACCATGCGGCCACGTTCCAAAACAAGTGTTTTGAGGCCTTTCTCTGTCAATTCTTTGGCAGCCCAGCCACCGCTTATTCCTGTGCCAACAACAATGGCGTCATAGGTATTGTTTGCTTTTCCGCTCATAGGGATTCCGGTTTGTTACTTTCTCTAAATGTAGCCAAAGATTCTACATGTTTTCACTCATTTTAAATATATAATGTGTTATTTTTAATTTAAAACGTTTTCGTTTGGATTTTGTGCAATACCCGTAGGTTGCAAATTCTGTCCCAAAAGACATTCATTACATTGTTGAAACAAAAAGGGAATCAAATGTTACGAAGAAAATTTATTCAGAGAAGTCTCGCTGCAGGGGTTGGGCTGAGTACCCTTCCCGTTTGGGGAAACCCACTTCTCGCTTCAACAGCTGAAACAGCGCCTTTTTTTAAGCTTTCTTTGGCCCAATGGTCCTTGCACCGCAGCATTTGGGAAAACAAAATTTCCCCCTATGATTTTGCTGAAAAAGCCTCAACGATGGGGTTTGAGGGGCTGGAATATGTCAACGGGCTGTATGCAGATGTCATGAAGGCCAACAACAAAAAACAAGCCTTAGAGAAATTCATTGCCCGCTCCAACGAAAAAGCAGCGCAACACAACGTCAAAAACCTTTTGATCATGATTGATGGTGAGGGGGACTTGGTGGTGCCTGACAAAAAAGAGAGAAACACAGCCATCGAGCAACATAAACCATGGATCGAAACCGCTGCGGCCATGGATTGTCATTCGATTCGCATCAACTTATTTGGCGAAAGGAATCGAGAAGAATGGAAAAAAAGAGCGGCCGAAAGCATGCGTGCACTGGGCGAATTTGCTCAGAGCTACAATATCAATATTCTCGTAGAAAATCACGGCTATCTTTCTTCCGATGCGGCCCTAGTGATGACCATGCTAGAAGATGTCCAACTACCCAACTGCGGAACATTGCCCGATTTTGGCAACTTTTGTTTGGCACGCGAACAAGGCGAACGTTGGGACGGGGAGTGTATTCGTCGGTACGACGCCTACCAAGGCGTCGAAGAAATGTTGCCCAAAGCCTTTGCGGTGAGTGCAAAGTCCTATGCCTTTGACAACGGCGGGAAAGAAACGACCATTGACTACGCCCGAATGATAGCCCTCGTTAAAGCCTCGGGATATCGTGGATATATTGGCGTAGAATACGAAGGGGACGACCGTTCGGAAGAAGAGGGCATCTTGGCCACTAAAAATTTGCTGCTCAAAGTAGCCGCACAAACCTAATTAAACACTATAACCAAAAAACAATAACCAAAATGAATTCAACAACACGCATTCAATTGTCAGTAATGATGTTTCTCCAGTTCTTTATCTGGGGGGGCTGGTTCGTTACCCTTGGCACTTTTTTAGGAAAAAATCTCAATGCTTCTGGCGGTGAAATTGCCATGGCATTCTCTACCCAGTCCTGGGGTGCCATCATTGCGCCTCTATTTATTGGACTCATCGCCGATCGCTTTTTCAACGCCGAACGGATCCTCGGCGTTCTCCACCTGGTAGGCGCAGGCTTGATGTACCTCATGGCCAATGCGGAAAGTTTTAGTGATTTCTACCCCTATGTGTTTGGGTACATGCTGGTGTATATGCCCACCTTGGCGCTGGTCAATTCTGTCTCGTTTTATCAAATGAAAGATCCTGCCAAAGAGTTTTCAGTCATTCGCGTTTTTGGGACTGTGGGATGGATTGTTGCGGGCTTAGCCATTAGCTATCTGGGCTGGGATGCGCAAGCCGCCATTGAAC
>WTJN01000044.1 GCA_011526265.1 Candidatus Arcticimaribacter sp.
TAGTTGCACGCGTTCTCGTTCATACATCCGAGGCAAGACTCGAATTCACAAGAACCGGGCTCCTGGTACTCTGCATCAGCGTCGTAGTTGCAGGCGTAATCGATGGTACAACCGAGGATCAAGCACGCGTCTTCGTCTGGCACGTTGGCGTCAGGGTTGTACGCTGGGTTGGCCGGATCCATGCAACCGAACACCACCAACTCCTCACAGATGATTTCACCTTCCAGTGGGTGACCTGGAGGATAAGCGTAACCGGACGGGTTGTTACACTCGCCCTCACAGTTGTAGTACAGGTCTGGGTAAGTGCAAGAACCGTCGCTCACGTTGGCGTCTTCGTCGTAGTTGCACGCCTCTGGGTCGGTACAGCCGTTGACAATGGTGATCAACGTCGCAGTCTGCGTGAACGTCGTGGTGTTGCCACATGCGTCAAACGCGACGTACAAACGTTCCACAGTGAGTTCACTGGATGTGCTTGTGAGGACAGTCTCCTCAACGTAGTAACCAGCCTCCTCGTCGCAGTTGTCCACCACAATGGCAAACGCTGTAGACAAGGTGTCACCCTCAGCTGCGTAGTTCACGGTCACCGCAGGCGGCGTGTACGTGAAGATTGGTGCCGTGGTGTCCACGATCTCAATCGTTTGTTCCAAGCTGGTGCTGTTGCCACACGCGTCGGTCGCGGTGTACGTGCGGACGATGGTCATGGCTTGTGGGCAATCCCCAGCGATGATCTCCTCCGTCACGTCCACATCCACCTCACTCAAGTCAGACACGGTGAATTCCTCTGCAGGAATTTCCTCGTCGCACTCGATGGTCGCGTCGGCACCCACAGTCAATGCAGGGGCGGTGGTGTCTTCCACAGTCACAGTCTGCACAGCCACGCTTGTGTTGCCACATGCATCCACAGCCGTGAAGGTGCGGGTCACCACGTAGTTGCCTTCGCAGTCGCCCATGGCAGTTTCCTCACTCACTGTGACAGTCACGCCGTCGCAGTTGTCTGTGGCGATCGCCATCTCGTCACTCACTTCCATGCCAAACTCAATGGTCTCGTCACCTGGCACTGAAGTGAATTCAGGCGCAGTGGTGTCTTGAACCGTGATGGTCTGGGTGGCCACTGAGGCGTTGCCGCAATCGTCGGACGCCGTGAAAGTGCGGATCAAGGTGTACTCGTTGGCGCACTCGCCAGCGATCACTTCCTCCTCCACAGTGATGTTCACCTCGTCACAGTTGTCCGTGGCTGTAGGCAAGGACTGATCCAATTCGTCTGAACACTCGGCGGTGTAGTCCGCTGGGATGCTCGTGAATTCAGGTGCAGTCGTGTCTGTCACCGTGATGGTCTGGGTGCCAACTGTCGTGTTGCCGCACAAGTCAATCGCAGTGAACGTGCGAGTCAACACGTAGCTGGTGGCACACGCGTAATCGTAGCTCTCGTCCACGCTCACCGCGGCAGCGCCGCAGAGGTCGCTGGCCAAGGCGTCCAACAAGATCAACTCGTCTCCGCAGTCCGCTTCGTAGCTAGGTGGCACGAACAACTCCGGCGCTGTGGTGTCCACCACAGTGATGGTCTGCGTCAACGTCGTCGCATTTCCAGCGTCGTCCGTCGCAGTGAAGGTGCGGAGCAACGTGTACTCCTGCGGGCAATCACCGGCCACGATTTCTTCCACCAGTGCGATGTCAATGCTGCCGCAGTTGTCGGTGGCTGATGCGTCGTCGTACACCAACACATCTGTGCACTCTGCAGTGTAGTCGGCTGGGATGGTCAACACGGGAGCAGTGGTGTCCTGGACGGTGATGGTCTGGACCAACGTGGTCGCGTTGCCTGCATCGTCAGTCGCAGTGAACGTGCGCAAGATGGTGTAGTTGCCCGCGGCGTTGCCTGGGACAGTCTCTTCCACCAAGTCAATCACGATTTCGCCGCAGTTGTCTGTGGCAGAAGCCTCGTCCAACACGATCTCGTCAGAGCACTCCACAGTGTAGTCCGCTGGGATGGTCAACACGGGAGCAGTGGTGTCTTCCACAGTCACAACCTGAACCGCAGTGCTGAAGTTGCCAGCGTCGTCGGTCGCGGTGAACGTACGGGTCAC
>WTJN01000116.1 GCA_011526265.1 Candidatus Arcticimaribacter sp.
GGAAGCAAGTGGCGGACCGAGGAGGTGTTTAGTTCCTATATCATCCGTCAGTAATCCAGTAAGTCGCTGTAATCATTGATAGCAGCTATGCTGAGTTCATATCAATACGGCGCAGAATGGTTATCAAATTGGTTAAGGCCTACCGGGGCGAGTGCCATGCCACCCCCTAGGGTTACCGTTTATAGCGCTGACCTGAGATTTGAATGTGAGAACTGTCAACTTGACGAGCTAAATTCGAGGCGGGGGATACTGCCTCTATGCATGCCCTGAGAGGCGATATCCGGGCTGCTGAGTAACTGTTTTTATGTTTCCTACGCCCAACTAGCCATGAAAGCCATACCTCTAATTATGGGCTGTTTTTGCGGTGTATTTCTGGTGTTCATTATATGTTGAAAAAGTGGTGATTTTTCCTGCGTTTGTAGTGTTGGCATGAATAAATTTATGCAATATTTGCGCTTATTTTAGTATAAAAATATGGGGTTTTGTGCTATATTTGGTATTAGTAATATTAGATGCCTTCCTCTCGGCCTTATGTAGCAAACATAGCCAAGTATACTGTGAAGAAACAATCAGTGAGAACATGAACATTACGAATAATAATGAAAACCTTGTATTTCCTAAGCGAGGTGGTGCTTATTAATTAGGTGCAAGAAACGTATGTAAAAAAGCATACTCGCCTGCCAAAGGATCTTCAAAAGGTGGCTTTCGTATGCCGACTATGTCCGCTTTGCCATCACCGTTAAAATCACCGGTAACTAAATCGTCCAAGAAGAAGAGGTGTTTTACAACATCTTCTCTATCACGAGGTAGAGGTAGGAACGATTTATCTTGCTGCTGAATAAAGATGTATGGATATCCTGAAGCATAGGCACTCTTATGCCAATTCATCGGATCCCAGATTATCTCAATATTATATCCCGGACCATCTGACTGAAGGATGATGTCCTGCAGTCCATCATTATTCAAGTCTGCCTGATGGAAGTTGTGCGTATAAGCTGTATAAGCATTTTCACGGTAATTTCTGTTTGTTATCTGGTTAGGAAAATATTCAGCGGTAGCATCGTAGAAACAATCGCCTTTATTGCGATAATACTTAAATCCATTACCAAGCCATAGCCCGTACGGGGAGACATACTGCCCTTCCAAAATGTCGTCCAACCCGTCCTGATCCACATCAATAACTTCCACGTTGCTAGACCCAGTGACCGGGCTGATTTCAGATCTACCAACTAGATGTGCAACTGGTTTCCTGTCGCTAATTGCCACAACTTCGCTAATTTCTTCGGACGTAATCCAACTTGTACCAAATTTTATTTCTAAATTGTCACGAAAATCAAAGTCGCCATCGCCATAAATTACGCGCAACTTACCAAGCGCGTTGTTGATTTCTGGCGTCATGTCTCCATGTTTAATCGTTACAACGAAATCTGGGTGGCCGTCGTTATTAAAGTCACCGGAATCGATATCAGCAGTATTGTATGTAGATACCGCTCGGGATAGCTCAGTCCCGACAAATTCAAATTTGTTTGAACCTCGATTTCGCATGAATTTGGAGAATTTAGTTGGCATTGCGTTGCTTTCTACCAGTGAAATAACATCGACCAACCCATCTAAATCAACATCGGCTGCAGTACCGCCATGATTCCAAGCGTGTGCATGCTCCTCAGGAATATCAAATGGGGTAAAATTTCCAGAGCCGTCATTTATTAGCAGAATATCAGCCTCGCCGTTAGGAACATCAAAACCTTGCGGATCACCATTCGAGTATTTCCACCATTCGCCATCGTCACCCGTGGTGAAGCCAACAAAATCAAGCGAGCCATCCGCATTAAGATCCACCAGTTCTGCGTTACGAATATGCCTACGCCGGGCGCTCTGATCCTTCATCGGCTTCACCTGAAACTTACCAGAAGGCGTTCCAAAGGCTATTACGGGTGCGACGAATGTTTCATAGTAGTCTAATATGAGATCATCAATTCCATCTGAATTTATGTCACCAATTGCTTTAATTTCTGGTGATGCGTCCTGACCGATTTTTGTATCTGTTGTCCCAAATGAAAATGATCGATACGGAGGAATGTACGTTCTAACATATTTATGCGCATCAAGGTTAAAATTTTGCGCGAGAGATGCCTTATCTGATCTTTCTGTAGAATTGGATGCTTCACACAGACCAAAATGTGCCCCATCCAAACTTTGACGACGCACCTCTTTCACAATCGATGATTTCGCGGCCTGTAAATCTTTCAACCGCTCTTCATTGCCTATGCTACTGCTAAATTTTTGGTATGCAGATTTTGTTTTTGCCCCGATGATCCCATCAACTGTTCCTGCTTCAAAACCAAGCTTGTTGAGATAATACTGAACAATTTTCGCATCATCCGCGTAACAATTTTGAGCAGAGAAAAAAATTAATAATGAACTCAGTGTAGCTCTACTCAGGTTTCTACATTTTGAATGACTTAACTTTAACATCGTTAGGCAATTCCTTTACTCGATGGATCATAATTGGGGAACTTGACACAATTTCGTCAATTTATTGGAAACAAAACGTGTCTCGTTCAAATACTCCAGCAATGATATGTAGCCGATACTCACTGGTACCGCTCCATAATACGTTCTTCATTTTTGATGAAGTAATCGATCAACTCCGGCTTCTGCAGAAGCAAATCAACTTCATAATTCACGCCAGACTGTGCAGTGTATGAATCGATATGATCACGAATTTCCCAGTAAATGTTCTCAAAATTATACATGTCAAATTCATACAAATAGTATGCATAAGCTGACCATGGATACGCACGCTTCATTTGTTGAACCATTTGTCCATCTTCGTATTCACAATCAGGATATGTTGGATCGAGCAAATATTTATTCACCAGCGCGGGATTTTGCATGAGCGCAATTCCGAATTCTACGTGTTTCTTTGGTGACCCATGGCGCTCAGAGAAAGCATCATCCCACAAATCGACACCTGCCCTGGACGCTAAGTAAATGTAATCGTGCAGATATTCGGAAGCTTCCAATACATAATCGGCAGCGACACATTCACGAGCACTGTCATGCGCGGGACTTCCGTCAGGGCGAATTGCGGAACTATACTGCTTAAATACCAGGTAACTAAGTTCTGCTAATTCTTGGTCATTCCCGGCAATCGCCGCACGCAATAACGATTGCGCCATGTAAGGAGCCGCGTTCATACAAGCGTCATCCATGTCATCCCAATCGCGTATATCCCAGCTACAGGCTTTGGAGCTGGTCTGACCTATACGGCCCGATACTGGCATGGCCTGCAGAACACGGTCACGCGCCCAAGATGCAAACGCATCCTGCATCTCTTGATCCCAATCAAGTAACCCGGTGTAAAGCTCGGTCCCCGCCAACAAACGGGCAATGGTTGTCGTATATGCAAACGTAGGGTCTGCCTTGCCTGCGCGTGGGTTCGTTGATTTAGAATATCGACGGAATGGAAGAAGATTTATTCTATCGTCTTGCACGATACGCTGCATCATACGAATAAATGACCGCTGACTGCGTTCGGCCAACATTTCATTGCTCGAAAGTCCACCCAAATATAAGCTTGAAATTGTAAACTCACAGATTGCCGCTGCGTCTTGCAAGGTGTCTTCGTTCCAAGAGCTGCTGCCATCTAGGTTTTTAGTTGCATCAGCCGATATGGATCCAGCTTGTGGCAACCATTTTACACAAAATGCAATGCGATCTCGATCCCATGGAACATTTACCACTTGCCCAACTGCAGGATTCAGAAAGTTATAGGCTTCCACAACCTTCGACCAATCGGAAAATGTTTTTGCTGATGACAGATCAAATTTTGGGATGTCAATGTTGTAATTTTTTTGAAATTTTCTCAACGTTGGGATTGGATCGTTCAGGAGCTGTCCATCATATTTGACGATCCGCTGCGAATACGGCTTGCAGCCTAATCCACGTAGTTCCACTTCGTCAAAGCTATCCATCAAATCTAGATGATAATGAAGCTTACATAAGTCGTCGTCTGATAAATCACGGATACTTAATTCCTGGGTCACTATCTTTTTTAGGAAGGACGTCGGCTGATCTGTGAATTCAGCGACGGCATGTATGTATTCTTGCTCTGAAAGGGTCACCTTTCCGGGCGCAACATAGCCTGCGTCGTTGAAGAATTCTTTAATACCGCGTCTCGTGTTGCGCCCAGGAATTCCATCCGCCGTGCCCACCTTATATCCCATACGGTTGAGGTCCGTCTGGATTTGTCTATAATTAATCTCAGCGAATGCGAGCACGGGCGATAGGATCGCCACCGATAAAAATGAAAAAAATAACTTCATATGCAGTCTCCTAAATTAGTATCACGATACAGAAACAACCACCGTTCCATTTCTAGTAAGGCATAACAACGAGCCTGGTTTTCTTATCGCTCTCCTCAGCTTTCAAACCTATTCCAACATGATAATCGCGCGAGACAATAATTTTTTCAGGGTAAGCGCGGCAGGTATCGCAAAGCTTGGTTTTGAGTGTGATTGTGAAAAAATCGCCTTCTACCTGACCAACGACTTGATTGGGTACAGCCTCTATCTCACCACTGGCCCTACGCATGATCAGTGTTCCACTCTCATTTTTTAAAATGACAGACCCGATAACTTGGGTATTATTTCCAGATACCCCCATTCGCATGACATCAAAGGCGAAGCCGCTATCACGAGATTTTTTGCCGGGAAGTTTCGCCTGATTTACGTTGAAATAGTGCCAATAGTCAAAATCTACTGGGAGCTCCAATTTCACAAAATCTCCCTTATTTAAATTGTGTTCTAAGATGATTTCTGGTTCTGGGTCTAATCCTAACGATGCACGAATTTCAGGGTTTTTTATGATATTTTGAGGATCACGCGCGGCGACAGTTCGCTTCTGTTTGGTTTCTTTCAGTATTGCGGTGAAATCCTCTGCTCCTGCGAAAGACTTATTGAGCTCTCCTTTCTCTCGCAAATAATGCATCACCGGGGTCAACGGCAAAGCGTCCCCAAAACCATGGTACCCTTGCGGTTTTGAGTTATCGTGCATGTAATAACTCACAAGCCTAATGATTTTTTCTGGTGGAGGCGTTGTAACGGCTCGCTTAGTAGCGTTGTAATGCAGGGTCCGCATCAAGAGATCATGGGGTTCTGTTTGAGATTGCAATTTGATGTAATCAAACCCACCCACCGTGTCGAGTTGCGCGAGCAATGCAGATTTTTCGCGGTAATCCCCCGTGCCCTCGATATACTCTTGTAATGGATACATCATGTCGAGCGCTACAATAGAGGCGTCAATGATCTCGGCAATCGTCAATCCACTCGGCGTTTGGATGGAATAAAAGTCGATGCCTACTGCGTCAAACAATATGCCCAGATCGTTAAGATAAAGAGGTACATCCACAAGGTAACCAGGAGATTGCCAGCCGCGCGAAGCATAGTGGACGTAGATGCCATTCTCATCGATCATTGCCAAATTGGCTTCTAAATGACGAACGCCAGATAAGTAAATTGCTTGATTTCTTACTCGCAAACCGAGCGCAATTTTTGCAATCGCGGACCGCCACTTTTTTGATCCACAAGCTGATGCATCTGAAAATTTTCCGTTCTTGCGACGGTCAATGTTCATAAGAATAGGATCGTGGAATGGGCACTGCTGTGCAGTGATCCCCTTGGTTTGTTCAAACTTTAAACCCCAATCTATCAGCCACTGATCAATGTTTTCTTGATTGGAAAATTGATCATGAAACAATGCATATGTTGTAGTTAAATGTGCATAAATCGCATTTTTACCATAAACATCATCTCCATCGGAGAGCTGCGGTGCGAAATAATCAACAGGTTTTGAGGTCCACAAGTTCAGCACGTTTTGGATGTCGAAAGCGCCTTCATAAGGAAACTTTTCACGTAGAACCATATTGCACCACTGAGTGCCTGTAGCACTAGTTTTGCCAGCTTTTGTGAGCGTTCCTGCAATTTTATCATCGTCACGTACACGCATATTCTTTAGAGCAAAGTCGCAATCATACCGGGAAGCTTTCATTTGCGCCCATGTCGGTGTTTCGCTGGGAGGATATGCGGAAGCATCCTTGGCATAGTATTCAAAAGGCATAAATTCAAAATTAACAGTCGACACATCTAGTCTGTGTAATTCGGTTTTTATTTGCTCATTCCATCCCGCAAACGCGCCACCGTGCTTTTCTTTAATCTTCATGGGCAGTGGCGAATTTTTGGACCCAAAGACCGGATAGTTACCAAATTTTTCGATATATGCCTTTTCAACAGCGTTAACGTCAGCGTCCGTAATTGTTTTGCCGTTGTGCTCAGGAGCTATTGCAATAAGCGCGCGTCGTGTTTTCTCACCGTAAAGACCATCTGCTGTTCCAGCGTTCTGACCAATTGCATTCAAGATCGTTTGAACGCGGTAAACGCGATCACTGGAGGCATGTACCATCTGTGCAGAAACAATCAGCACAAACAATAAAGGTGTTGTAATGAATTTTAGAATTTTCATTATACTCTTCGCTCGCATTAATTCGGTTGAATTCAATATTGTCCAAATACCTTGCGGACGAATATATTATGCAGAATATCAATGTCTCATAATGAGATTACATTGAATCTATCAAATTTAAAGTGTTATTTTCCTTGCCGTGTGTATTAGAAGCTTCCGACCCATCAATTCACAAAAACTATTTTATCCTCATCTGCATATCAGGAAAAAGGCTATTAAAGGCACTTACCATGGCTACTTCTAGCTGTTCAGCGTAACGGTCCTGAACAATGAAGCTATCATGTATTGGAATGCATACAATATTATTGCGTGTAAGTATTTTGAGAGTTTTGAGCGCAATTGTACTGTCTAGAAACTGTAATTTTGCCCAAGTATTACCGTTAAATAATTGATCATAAACTTTTTGGTGGTGTTCCCAAAAGCGGTCAAAATAACTTTCCGCTCGCTTCATCAGTTTGGGCGCAACTTCTTTCATCTCCTTCTTCAGTGCTGCGATTGCCTCTTCACGTGAGTCCGCGCCGATCGATCGCGTGAGGATTGACTTCATCCAATCACGATCAACATGACCGAACGCATACAGATCCCCTTCTGGTGGGCGCTCTCCTGCAAGGCCATATAATAGATACAAATGCATAGAGCTAAAATCACGCTCGACAGTAGGTAAACGGTTAAAGGTAAGATAGCGACGCAATCCCGAAGGACATTGCTGCACCCAATGCCCATATAAGCGTCCTGCAACACCGTCTGTACCTACAAATCGTCGCGTTAACTGCGTTCCAGACATATGCCGCAGTTTACTTGAACCAGCCCCCCAATGCTCCTTGTAGATTGAGTAATTTGGCAGCGCAAAATCAATCCGCAAGGTTTTCAGTTTCGCATTTAATGGTATCAGAACTTTTTCATCATCAGAAAGTTCACGATTCAAAGTGACAATATTTTTAGTTACGCCCTCATCGTCTTTATGAGTAATTTGAAGGAGTGATCGCTCTACCAATGGTTTTGCATTTTTCTTCAACCCGAATGGGTGTCCGGCAAATATCAGGTTGGCTTTGGGATGGGCGCAAAAGGCAATTCCCGAAAACCCCACACGAAGAAAGGTGATTTTGATACCCACTATTACTACGCTCAGCAAGTGTTACTGAATCGTATCAGTCTGCGCCTTGAGAGAAAAGTATACACTTATGAAGCAATATTTGAACAAATTGCAAAACAAGAGAAGGCTTCCACAAAGACAATACAGAATGCATGGAGAAAGCATAAAAAACGGCTTTTAAGCGCCTTGCAAGAAAGAATTTTTTTTGCCTCAGAGGAAACGAGTTAGCGAACTCGCTTCCCTAAAATTCACTCTTAATCCGTGAGATGCTCCAAGAACGACTTATACATCTTGGGATTTATCATGGATAATAAAATACATCGCATTAAAACTGTTTGCGATATTACGGGCCTGCCAAAATCTACAGTTTACGCAAAAATGCTGAATGGGGAGTTCCCACGTCCGATCAAGTTAGGTCGTCGTGCGGTGGGGTGGAAATCTGAAGACATAGACGACTGGCTCCTTGGACAAGCAGAGGAGGCCTAACTATGCCAACCACATTTGCGAAATACCTAAATGGGCCGATGGATAGGCATGAGTTGCGCCGTATTATGTGGACTTGGCCAATACTCATGCGGCAAGCCACAGACAATAAAGTTAAGAATTTTGCTATTATGTTTGGGAACAGTCTGATGATGCAGGGTGGCTACCCACACTACGGCAAGCACAATTGATACGCGAATTAAACCGCGAAATATCTGATCAAGACGACACTCCTGATCTGATTGAGGACTAGTTGCAAATCTTAGCAACTAAATCCTTTATGCTGGACGGTTATATGACGGTGGCAGCATAATTGTAAGGCGCACCACGGGGCTGGATCACACGCCAAGGGCAGTCTGAAAGACCGAAGCCTGATCCACGGCACGCACACTAGGTGTCGTAAGT
>WTJN01000071.1 GCA_011526265.1 Candidatus Arcticimaribacter sp.
GAATAATAGCTGGCCGCACATTTTGCAGGCACTTCTTGTTCCACGATGCGGACACCGTATGTGCTGCACACATCAATCAATTCGCTGCGGATACTTTCAAACTTGGGATCCGATTTTGCGATGTTTTTCGTAAGCCATTGGTCATCCAGAACGTTGTATAACTCTGATGTGCCATCTTGGTACAATGTGATGCGATACTCTTCTTTCCGCATAGATGCAGATCCATACCAGAATGTTGGAACGGCACGCTTGGAGTCGCGTTCGCCGTGAACCATTCCGCGCAATGATTTACCTGGCGAATGCTGCATCGGCTCGCAACCAGCGTAATCAAGCAAGGTTGGCCCAACGTCCAAGAGCGAGACTGGATCGTCGACAACTTGTGCTTTGGCTTCTGGGTCGTGGATAATTATGGGAACGCGTGCGGCTTCCTCCCAAAGCGTAAATTTTCTAAATCTACCCTTATCGCCCATATGGTAGCCGTGATCAGAGAAGAGAGCAAAGATGGTATTTTTCGCATGATCGCTTTGTTGTAACGCTTTCCAAACGCGTCCAATGTGAAAATCAACATGCGAGAATGCCGAGAAATAATTTCGAATGGATTTTCGCCAATAATCGACCTCGGCGGTGTCGATGTTTTTGGGCATGTATCGCCCCGCAAATTCTTCAAGGTCGAACCCACGTTTCCAATCATCAGGCTGAATAAACTCTTCAAGATTGTACATTTCCTTGAAACGAATAGGTGTTCGGAAAGGCAGGTGAGGATGATGAAATCCAACCTCGCGATAAAAGGGTTCGGGTTTGTCATATCCGCGGATGAAACGGATTGCGTGATTTGCGGACCGACAATCATAGTATTGTTGATTGGCTTGTTTTTCAGTTGTTCCAATCCCATTTCCGTATCCGCCAAAATTTACGGATGGAGTGTCTTTGGCGGGACCGAAATGCACCTTTACGGCAGGATGTGAATACAGAACATCATGATCTTTTGGCGGTAGGGGTTTGAACATATGGTGAATTTTACCAGCAGTCGAACAATAATACCCGGCCTGCTTTATCCGATATTGCCAAAACTGTTCAGGCCTTAATACATCAAATACACTTGTATAATTGTCGAAAACCCCCGTTTCATACGGGGACAAGCCTGACATCATGCTTGCACGTGATGGGCCACAAATTGCGATTTGACAGTAGGCCGATGTAAACGCGGTTGATCGCGCGCAAATCCTGTCCAGATTTGGTGTTTGCAGTTTGGCGCCAAACGCATCACGGAAACGCCAAAATGAAAATGCGTCATCTAATCCAATTAATATAATGTTTTTTCTTTTGGTCATTTCACGCCCAAGGCAAAATTTCTTTGCGCGCAGAAAGCGCGTATCTATGTAATTTCAGGTCCTGATCAACAATACTGTCACATTCAAAACTATCTCGGATTTTCCCTGCGGTCGTGAGTTCATCATATGCAAAATCCGATCCCCACGCATAACGCACCTGATCAGGGTGTCCCATGGTTGCATCAAAAGTTAGGGTTACAGTTTTTCCCTCGATCTCTATTCCAGTTATTGGAATGTCTGCACCATTTTGACTGATTTTAAACAAGTGCCCTGAACCTTCTTGCACCAAATCACCCATCGCAGAAAATTCAATACGCACAGTATCATCATCGCCCAGATAACAGCGTTGCATCGACGGGCAGAACCATGTCCGACCTGCTTGGATTTCTCGTAGTGCCAAAACATGCAGTTCATCCAATACAACTTGGGCTCTGTCAGAAAGCGTTGGTTGCTTTGTATTCCTTTTTTCCAGCCAGTATTGGGGGGACGTTACGATGATCCCCAAGGTTGGGTGGTTAATATCCAACTGGCCCTCAGCTAGGCAAAGTTCTGAACCAGTATCATTGAATGGTGAAATCAAAAATTTTGGAAAAGTGGCCTGACCCGTTTTCGCGCATATATCTGCTCTTAATTCATGTATGAATGCCGCGATGAGATAGTCTGCCGAATTAGACGTTAAATTTGCTTGGCCCGAAAGAACCGAGAC
>WTJN01000037.1 GCA_011526265.1 Candidatus Arcticimaribacter sp.
CAGGCTTTATTTTGCCGTCAATTCGTGATGGTTTGGCGAATGGTACGCCTATTGACGGATTGGCGTTAGTTGAAGCAGCTTGGGCGAGAATGTGCTTTGGTACGAGGGCAGACGGAAGTGTGATTAATCCAAATGACCCAAATTGGAGCGATCTACAGGCTAAAGCTCAAGAAGCACGAAACGATCCAAGAATTTGGTTGGATATGCAGCAAATTTATGGAACACTTCGTGATGAAGCCACCTTTTCAAAAAGCTTCTCAAAATGGTTGAGCATGATTTGGGATCACGGCCTGGAGTCAACAATTCTCACCTACCTAAAAACGTAAAGCTTCTATCATAATCAAATAATTAAACAAAACGCCGAACAGTGCGGTTGCTTCTTTATGACCC
Organism: Candidatus Arcticimaribacter sp.; assembly: GCA_011526265.1. GTDB lineage: Bacteria > Bacteroidota > Bacteroidia > Flavobacteriales > Flavobacteriaceae > Arcticimaribacter. The sequence continues at coordinate 391 of WTJN01000037.1, forward strand.
CATTGGGTAAGTTAACTTTGCTTAAAAAAGGAACTCAAAAATCACCTAAAAGGCACTCAAATATTTGCATGATAATTGAAAAAAATAATGAAGTGAGATTTACGTGTGTTCTGGCCGCGGGTGCCATGTGTTGGGTGAATTTCCCATGCACGATGTTTTTTTCGGCTACTCGTACGAAGAGCATGTATTGCGTAGCGTGTTAGTCGAACGCGCCAACGGACTAGAGCCACTCGCTCGCCCTGAGCATTCAACAGCCTCGGTTGGAAACAAGTCTCGTGTTGGACTGGGCTACAATAAAAATGCTTAACGTATAAAAGGGCCAGTGATGTGACCGAGACTATTGAGATGGCTCTGGCTGCGTCAGGCTGTGATGAGGCCGTCGTTCGACACAAGCCACGTCTGCTAAGTGACAACGGATCATGTTACGTCTCGAGCGAACTGGCTGAATAGATGCAAAAGCAGGAGATGGAGCACATTCGTAGCGCTCCTTTCCATCCGCAAACGCAAGACAAGATCGAACGCTGGTACCAGACCATGAAGAACCGCATTCTATTGGAAAACTACTATCTGCCAGGCAATCTGGAGCAATAGATAGGTGTCTTCGTCGATTACAACAACAACCGCTATCACGAGAGCATTAACAACGTCACTCCCGCAGACGTCTACTTCGGACGTGGCAACGACATTCTTAAAGAAAGGGAAAAGATCAAAAAACAGACAATACAATATCGCCGCTTGCAACATCAAAGGCAGGCTGCATAATCAACACAACAGATGAGCCAGAACCTCCTAAGCTCAAACCAGTCTGATGTCCCATTTTACATGACGACGGACAGCAGATTAACAATGGGGCAAAGTACGAATACATTACAGATTTGTTGTGCAGCGTCGCCGGCATTGAAGATGTTTTGTCGTCGATTCGTAGTGTCATTTTAGAATCATAAAACCAGCAGAAATCTGACTTGGATGTGCAATTTTTCGGTTATAATATTGCAGTTTTTTAGCTTTTGTAACTTTCAACTGCTTGCAGTGTATTTTTCATTTCTGTAAATAAAAACTTACACCAGCTTCGCTTCTTCTTGTGTTGGCGCACTGAAAAAGTGCTGGAATAGTACAGGGATCATGCTGACAATGCGTCGTTTAGCCTTGATCCCTGTGCGGACCTATTCGATTTCGTATCATTAATCAGCGTCAACCTAGGTTTCCATACTTTGGAATATAGGTTTGTGTTTGCTCGTCCACTTAACTTTATCATTCGATATTGATGCCGGGTGTGCTACTATCGAAACGCCAACACATAGAAGAGAGCTGCAATGAAACAGCGTATATCAAGCGCTTACAGCTTCATTAAATTCCAGTTCGAGCATCTTGATTTGCTTTGGGACTGGTTTGTGGTGAAGAGCTGGAAGAAACGGCTTCAACGGTAATCAGTGCAAAGCAAAGCACTTTTGCCGCTGAGGTAATGAATACAATTAAAAACGATATGCTAAGCCTATAATTGCAGTTACCGTCTCACTTTTTGAAACAATCGGGCTTCGGGTTGCTTCATTCGGTAAAAAGTTGGCGGTCACATTTGCAAACGCACTGACAGTACGTGATAGATCGTAGAATGTGTTCACAGATACATACGTTAAATTGGTCGCAC
>WTJN01000112.1 GCA_011526265.1 Candidatus Arcticimaribacter sp.
TGCCTCTTGATCAAGGAGCTTTTTCTTTTTAACTTCCCCTTAATTTATCATTCTTTCAACATGCGTATATTTGATATAACCGTGATCTTGTTCGGGCTGTTTTTTTTCTCGGGTTGCTCGCCCCAAGCCCCAAAAGCAAATGCCGATCGCCCCAACATTATTTTGCTCATTGGCGACGACCAAGGCTATCCCTATTTTGGGTTCATGGGGGCCGATTATGTCCATACCCCAAACATGGATGCACTGGCCGCCTCGGGAACGTTATTTACCAACGGGTATGTTTCCGACAATCATTGCCGCCCATCGCTTCAGACCCTTTTGACTGGAAAGTTACCCATTGATTATTATCGTGAAACCGGCGCGTTATTCGACGCATTGGTTAAAGCAAACGAGATCGAAGAAGAGGCGATGGATGCCTACCTGAAAAACTTTGATCAACGGTCGGTCCACATGCAAACTTTTTCAACCCTCCCGAAGCTGCTATCGTCCTTGGGCTATGTAAGCTTTCAAGGCGGTAAATGGTGGGAGTACAACTATGCCCATGGCGGATTCACCCATGGCATGACCAAAGGGTGGATGGAAAAAGAACAGAAAACAAAAAATTGGTTCATCGAACACATGGGGGGCGAAGGCATGGACCTGGCGCGAGTGACCAACCAACCCGCGTATGATTTTTTGGAGGCCACCAAGGGGCAACCTTTTTTCATGTGGTTTGCTCCGTCATTGCCCCACTACCCCTTCGATGCCCCAGAAAAATATTATCAGCGTTACGCCAATGAAAACATGACCGAGTCAGCCAAACAATACTACGCCAACTGCACCTGGTTTGATGATGCTTGGGGACAAATGGTCGACCACCTTAAAAAGAATGATCTCTATGAGAATACCCTCATCATCTATGTCAATGACAATGGGTGGGAACAAGATCCAGATCAAGAGTTCTGGAGCGACCCCATGCGATCACACAACGGTGGTGACAAAGGAAAAGGATCGATTTATGACATGTCTTTTCGCTCGCCCATCATTTTTTCTTACCCCAAAAAAATTCCTGGTGGAAAACGCCTCGATGCTTTGATTCACAGTGCAGATATACCCGCCACTATTCTCGATTATGTGGGGTTGGAAGTTCCCACAGATTACTTTGGTCTTTCCTATCAACCCGTGTTGGAAGGAAAAATAAAGCAATTGCGATCGCGCGTCTATGGGAATGTAATAACCACCCGAAGCGATGACCCTAACAATGTGATGGGCGATCATGTCAACGGGTACTGGATTCGTGAAGATCAATGGTTTTTGCGATGGCACAAAACCAAAAATGAGGTGGAACTTTTTGATCTGAGGGTCGATCCTAGAAATCACCACAATGTCGCGGACGAGAACAAGCAAGTTGTGGCAAAACTCATGGAGACCCTTGAGCAATACAGAACAGAAAAAGGCAAAGATTGGCGTTTGAAAATGTATCGATCGGCCGAATACGACAACCACTAGGCAATAGATTCAAAACACCACGGACCCATAATGATCGATTTAAGTCTTTTGTCACAACCCATGACCATTAGCGATGAACAGGTGCAGTTTTACAACACCCACAATTTCATCAAAATCAAGTCGGTGCTCTCGGACGAAATTGTCGATTATTTCAATCAACACATCTCGGCTAAGGTCAAAGAAATTAATACCAATACTGTTCCTCTCAATAATCGAGACACCTATGGAAAAGCTTTTTTACAACTCTTCAATTTGTGGGAAATAGACCCCGTTATAAAAGAATTGGTTTTCAGTAAACGATTGGCCAGCATTGCTTCTCAATTAATGCAAGTCGACGGGGTGCGGCTCTACCACGACCAAGCATTGTTTAAAGAAGCCTCTGGGGGGATCACCCCTTGGCACGCTGACCAATACTATTGGCCGCTCGCATCGGACAAAACCGTTACGGCTTGGATTCCCCTTCAAAAAATTACACTTGACATGGGGCCGCTAGAATTTAGCGCAGGAAGTCAAGCGGTGCACCAAGGAAGGGAACTGTCAATCGGTGACGAAAGTGAACAAAAAATTGGGCAGCGGCTCCGTGTGACTGATTTCAAGCATGTGATTACCCCTTTTGATGTGGGAGAAATTAGTTTTCACTCGGGATGGGTGTTTCACCGTGCCGGGGCAAACCAAACCCACACTACCCGGAAAGTAATGACCGTGATTTATATGGAAAAAGACATGCGATTGAAAGCCCCCGAAAATGACGGACAACGCAATGACTGGGAAAAATGGTGCCCCGGGGCAAAAATTGATGAAATTATCGACAGCCCACTCAACCCTATTTTATTCGCACAAACAACAGAATAATGCATCCTTCAGAAAGCATACATTAGATTATTACATTCATAATTATTTGGGATGCTAATTAGCACATCATCATTTTTGATAGTGTTTGTTTGTAATGTTTATTATTTTTTATCAACTTCATTGCAATAAAACCAATTGAAGATGAAAGAAAGTAAATGCCCTTTCCACGGGGCAACCACCCAACCCAATCTTGGCACACAAAATAAAGACTGGTGGCCCAAACATTTGAATCTCGATATTTTGAGACAACACGACAGTAGGAGCAATCCTATGGGAGAGATCAATTATAAAGAAGAGGTCAAGAAATTAGACCTAGAGGCTGTTAAAAAAGACATAAAAACCGTTTTGACGGACAGCCAAGATTGGTGGCCTGCAGATTATGGACATTATGGGCCATTTTTTATTCGCATGACTTGGCATGCCGCGGGTACCTATCGAACCGGCGACGGCAGAGGTGGAGCAGCCACTGGAGCACAACGCTTCGCACCGCTCAACTCTTGGCCCGATAACGGAAACCTTGATAAAGCTCGACGCTTACTGTGGCCCATCAAAGAAAAATACGGAAACCGTCTTTCTTGGGCAGACCTATTGGTTTTGGCCGGGAATGTCGCCATTGAGGATATGGGCGGGCCAAATCACGGAACCGTCATGGGAAGAGAAGACATTTGGCATCCTGAAAAGGACATCTATTGGGGCGCCGAAGATGAATGGTTGGGCGATAACCGATATGGCGACACGCGTCAATCGCTAGAAAACCCCTTGGCCGCCGTTCAAATGGGGCTGATTTATGTCAATCCTGAAGGACCCAACGGGAACCCTGATCCTGCACTATCGGCCCAAGATGTGCGCGAAACGTTTAAACGCATGGCCATGAACGATGAAGAAACGGTCGCTCTTGTTGCCGGGGGTCACACTTTTGGAAAAGCCCACGGTGCTGGAGACGCAGGCTTGGTCGGTGCAGAACCCGAAGGAGCTGCTATAGAAAATATGGGGTTTGGTTGGAAAAGTACCCACGCTTCGGGGCAAGGAGTAGACACCATTACCAGTGGTATTGAAGGGCCTTGGACAACTCACCCCACAAAGTGGGATATGGGCTACCTTGATTTACTACTAAAATACGATTGGGAATGCAAAAAAAGCCCTGCTGGCGCTTGGCAATGGCATCCCATTGACTGCAAAGAAGAAGACATGGTTCCCCAAGTAGATGGAAGTGGCACCAAAGTGCTCCCCATGATGACTACCGCTGACATGGCCTTAAAAGTAGATCCCGACTACCGAAAAATCTGTGATCATTTTTATTCCAATCCCGACGCTTTCGGCCAAGCTTTTGCCAAAGCATGGTTCAAGCTTTTGCATCGCGACATGGGGCCAAAGAGCAACTACCTGTGTGGAGATTACAAAGACGCAACCTACATTTGGCAAGATCCTACCCCACAAGGGAAGATCATGACGGCACAAGAAATTGAAAGCGTCAAGCAATCAATCAAGGCGACTGGGCTAACTGTTCCACAGCTTGTTGAAACAGCATGGGCCAGTGCCAGTACGTTCAGGGGATCGGACAACCGCGGAGGTGCCAATGGCGCCAGAATACGATTGTTGCCGCAAAAGAACTGGGCGGTCAATAATCCTAAAGCTTTGAGTGCTATCTTGGCCAACTATGAAAGCATCGCAACGCAACATCAATGCAGCGTGGCCGATGTGATCGTATTGGGAGGGGCCGTCGGCATTGAAATCGCCTCTGGGCATCACGTGCCAACAACCACCGGAAGAGGAGATGCCTCCCAAGAAAATACCGACATCGAATCGTTCGATTTACTCCAACCCCGTGCTTGTGGATTTAGAAACTATACCGAAAAAGAGTTTGCCGTAAGTCCCGAAGAAATTCTCTTGGATAAAGCGCAGCTGCTAGGGTTAACCCCTGTAGAAATGACCGTGCTCGTAGGCGGGATGCGCGCTATGGGGATCTCGGCGAGCGGCGACGGACGATGGACCGACGGAAAATTGAATAACCAGTGGTTCAAAACCTTGTTGTCCATGAACGTAAAATGGCAGCCCACGGGCTTTAATTCCTACCAAGCGACCGATCGTGTGTCGGGAGAAAACGTTCGTACCGCATCGAGAATCGACCTTGTTTTTGGATCCAATTCAGAATTGCGCGCCATCGCAGAAGTATATGCACAAGACGACAACAACGAGAAATTTATTGCCGACTTTATCAAGGCATGGAATAAAGTCATGAACGCGGATCGTTTCGATCTGCACTAAAAAACATTCGAGGAGTCGTGGCTGCATGGCTCCTCAAATAATATTCCAACGCATGATTTGTGTCTGTGCTATAGGACGTCAAAAGCCTTCTTGCCCACCCGTTGTTTCAAAACGGTTCAAAGATCATTTAAGTCGACAACTTAAACAATTCTCCCAAGGGGAAGTGTTTGTTTTCAATACCCGTATGGGGATGTTTGTCTTTATTGAAAAGGAGAACGATAAAAACAAGTGCATCGAACAGTGTCGCATCCTTGTAGCGGCCAACAACAGAAGTGGGCTCATCCTTTATAAAAAAGACCATCTTTTTACGCAGGCACTGGTTGAGATTTTGACCAACAAACAAGTGAGTCCCTTGGGATGGAAAAACTTTATCAGTAGTTTTTTAAGTCAACTGGACCCTTTTTATGGCGACTCTACTGCTGTACACGGACTGTTTAAAAAATTTGTTTATCTACTCAAAGAACACGGCGACGAACGCCAACTCAATTACATGAAAAAAAGAATGAATATCCTTCGATCAAGAGTGCGTCTTGATCTTTCTTTCAATTAATCTATTCACCAAAAAACCCTCACTATGGCAACGTATGCATGCGAAAAATGTGGAATGGCCGTGAACGCCTCATGTGCAAAATGTCATGTTCCACTGGTCGACGACCGTCTTATACTCGAAAATGGACAGCAAGTAAATATTGCTCAATGTCCGCAATGTCTTGGAAAAATAAAATCTCCCCTCTGCTGCGGCGAAGATATGCTTTGTTCAACCTAAGTGCCTATTGATGATGGTGTACACTACCCAGCGTGTGCTACAATAGCCGTTGAAGAAAGGTGGTCTTTGTTCTTATTTTCCCTTATTGACGCAACAGAAGAAAAATTAGAATTTGATTGTTGTTGGAGATCGCACGCTTAAAAGCACTATAAATTTGCTATAAATCAGTAAATTAGAACAACTATATTTAAGATGACCACAAACAAGCTACTGACGCGATATTTTCTCGAATTCATTGTCATTGTATTGGGTATTTCAATTTCTTTCTACATTGAAAAAAGGAATCTCAATGCTTACAACGAAAAACTTAAAAACATCTCACTGGAAAAAATTTACCAAAATCTTTCGCAAGATTTGGAAGATCTTGAATACAATAAAAGTGTTCATGAAGACTTGGTTTTTTCAGGAAATCAAATCATTCATCGAGGAGAATATCTCTTTAAAAATAAGAAGGATTCTCTGGGCTATCACCTTTCGTTGGTCAGTACGGGATTGACCTTTTTTCTTGACAACAAAGAAGAGTATTCTGGGATGAAAAACTCCGGACTCATTGAGCTTATTGAAAATCAAGATTTGGTGGCATCTCTGCAAACTAGGTATGCAGAAACGAAGATCTTTAAAGTGTTTGATGATTTGTTTCTACGGCTTTATATGCAATTGAAAACCCTGACATTCCGTCAAATCAGTAACGAAAGAAAAGCCTATCCAAAGTTTTATGGGCCGTTGACCCATGGAGCCTATATCGGTGATGCACCGATCAACGAGGAAGTCATTAATTATATTATTGAAAAAACGGGATTTCACCAATTCTATGTCCAAATAATGGAGTCACGTATTGAAGAGGACAAGAAAATATTGAAACTCATAGAAAAAGAGTTGAACCGAAAAGAAATCGAAACAGAAAGCAACTCATGGTCTGATATGGTGTATTAATCTTTTTTAAACAATCTTACTTTGACAAAAAATGGAGTGCAAAAATTTTTTTTGTAAAACATTGCTTTTTAAGGCATTATTGATTGCAAACCGTCCCATTGAAGATTTATTTTCTTACCTTTAAGGATAACCATAAACCAATTTAATGATGAAAACTTCTTTTTATGCGAAAGCTTGCGCACTATTGTTGGTGCTAGGCATCAACACTGCTTGTCAAAATGCCGGAGGTCTATGGCTGGCCGAAGGAGAAAACAAAGGAAAATCCTATGCCTTTGGGGACAATGCTGACAGTCAAATGCTTCTTGACCTTGCAGCGGCCTATTCCAATAAAGACACTGACCAACTCATGACCATGTACTCCGAAAAATTTATTGGAGAGAATGGAAGAGCAACAACAGACCAATGGCTACAGTCCATGGAGTCTATTCAGATGACCCCCTACAAAATCGTCCCACTGAGCTTGGAAGATGGGTCATATCGGCACATCTTGGCTTGGTCCAAGGAAGAACGGGTATACAAAAACGGATCCTATGAAAAACTCGACTTGATGGAACAATTTCGGCTCGATGACGAAGGTAAAGTAGATGGTTTTAGACAATGGGTGGCCATGGACTCTGTCAATTTTGGTCGGCGCTATGGTGGAAAATATTTGGGTAAAAAACAAGGCGAATACAGTGGTCGCCCGTTTATGTTTTCCAACCGTAACGAAACGCAAACCATGGAGGATTTTGCTGATGCATACAACCGAATGGACGTTAAAGGAATTCGTGAAGTTTTTGGCGAAGAATTCACCGCAAACGATTATGAAGGAAATAAAATCACCCTCAAAAACAACGAGATAAATGATTTTTTTGCGCCGTTTCAATCGGTAAACTGGACCCTGTACTCCATTATCCCCATAAAAATTGCCAACACCGACGCTAGCTCAGGGGTCATTGTTCATTCCCATGAGAAAAGAGTATTTAAAAATGGAAAAGTCTGGGAAAAGGATTTGATGGAAATATTCTATTTCAACCTGGAAGGAAAAATTACAGGTATGGAACAGTTTGCCAAACCCTGAATCAATCACGAAAAAAACAACGCTCTTCGGAGCGTTTTTTTTTGCCCAAAACTATAAGAAAAATGGCATTGCAGTAAATTGGTCACGTTCTCCCTACCTTTGTCGAAAACAAAACCAAAGGCACTATTGTATAAAATCCCAACGCGATGATCAGATATTTCACGGTACTGTTTCTTTTGTCTTTCGGCTTAGCAATGGGACAAGCTTGGAGGGGACAGTCCAACGCATGGAATGCCAAAAGCGAACAATCGGGACGGCTGCTCAATGGGGTCGCCCTCGGTTTTCTTGTTCAAGGGCAAACCCAATACCCCACCCCCTATCACGGTCCAAAAGTCGAAGGGATCTTAAACGATGGAGCTTACCATCTATTCATCGACTTCTACCTCAACCGCTGGGTGGTGGGCGTTCAAGTGGCAGAGGAATTTCTGTTCCTTGAAAAAGTGGCCGCGGATGGATCGGTGTGGAAACCCCGAGGATTCAACGGTTCTTTTTCCTCAAAAACACGGTCTTGGTGGTTATCCTTGGGGGTCAATGTGTGGAAAAATCTCTATTTAAAATCGAGTTTTGGTGTTCGATCGGGTCCTTCAACCCCACTCTTGCACCGCAACAAAACGGCTGCGGATGTCGCCCTTGGGTTCGACTATGCTGATGATGCGTTGTTTTACAACACCGTTCGCGAGAGTGAAGATGGGTTTTCGGAAACGGATGTTCTGCTGTCGCTGAACTACCCCATAACGGTGGCCGGTGCAAATAAAATCGCCCCAGAGCTAGGGTACTCAGTGCGTCACGGTGGACTCACCCTTGGAGGAAGTTATATCTATTCATTTGAGTAAGCATGCGGTTGATATGTATTCTCCTTATCGGGTTATGCCTCTCGGGATGTTTTAAAAGAACCCTTGAGGAAGAGGGCAATCTAAGCGCTGCAACCCCATCGACGACTGTTCGCTGTCTTGGTGCCAAGATTGGATCTTTGTATGCGGTCAACGGGCGTTCTTATCGCGTTGTAGACGAGGCACTGCTGCGCGAGCTCGTCAACCGCGGGGAAGATGTCACTGGGGTTTGCACC
>WTJN01000013.1 GCA_011526265.1 Candidatus Arcticimaribacter sp.
ATCGCGCCAGCGTAACGCCCTGCTCTTTTCTGGGTGTCTTCATATACACCAGCGCTGTCATATCGCGTGCAGCGTCCACACAATTTCTGAGTGATCAAATGCGCTCCGATGTCACCGAGTTCCTCTGTTGCGCAGCGTCCAACGAGACGGTCATAGGTGCGCTCCCCATTTAAGGAACAGGTCGCGACCTTACCCATAACTTCTGATTTGAGGTAAGCTGTTGCGCGATCTCCGAGCGCTGTGCCGCGTTCATCACAGGTCAGTCCATTGAGCCTAATCGCAATTTCGCCTACTTCAATTGTATCGCCATCGCGCACATGTGTTATCGGCCCTGTTAACTCTGCTTGTGCATAAACAGAGACGGGCAACAACATCCCGACCATGACAATAGATGCAATATTGGATTTAACGCGCATACTTTAAAGAGGACCACGGGAAGGGCTTTTCCTCGCTCTGTCCTAAAAGGAATTGCACGGTTACCGACATCCAGCGAGAGAGATCAGAGCTGATGTCAGAAATAAATTGGTTTTTCTCTGTTGTGACCAGCATCCAAAGGAATTGGATAAAGGCCAATACACCTACCAAAGTTATTGCCAGATTAAGCAGTAAACCAAAAACCAGCATGAGAGCACCCCGAACGAGAACTTGCCCACGTGCACTTTTCTTAAATTCTTCCATAATTCACCTTTCACCGTGATAGACGTAAAATATATGGTATAGACAATCCACTCTTTAAAGATCTTGGATCACTTGTTTTAAAGCTTGTCTGCAGGAGGTGTCTTTTCTTTTGAACGTTTGCCCACCCAAAAAAATATGCGCATCGCATGCTTTAAGATCATCCCTTGTTCTGCAAGTCAAATGAGGATCTTTCGACGTCACGCGACCATCTTGCTCATGCACCGGTCCCAACCTCTGGTTTTCATTTGAAGGTTTTAAGGCGCGCTATATTCTGTCTAGATATCCATAGTTTTAATAAATTTTCTGAATCCCAGTTTAGACGACATTAAAATATCTCATTTTGACACTTTTATTTTGCAGCAGATGCGTATTTAGTGTGTGGGTTATTTATGGAATATTTGGAGGCGTTTTGAGAGATGTTGGATATTATAGATTGGTCGAAAGAGCGCCCGCGCCATGATGACTTAGGTCGATATGTTTTAGATGTTCAAAAGGCAGCTCCTAAGACCAAATTCGTCTATCATATTGGCATGAGTGGCTCGAACAGTATGTTAAAAGAGCTGTTCATTGATCTGTCTCAAAGAGGACAAGTGCATCTCGTGCAAAAGCCATTGGATCAATCCAAAAATAGAACCTTTGCCTATATCGCTATCAGATCCACGAAACGGACATCAGAATAGTCTTTCGACTTAAGCGGAGACTATTTCCGAAAGCTTTTGTGCGGCAATTGATCAAGACATGCGAAGGCAAGGTTGAGGCTTTTACAATGGGGGTCAAAATGAGCGCAGTGATCGGACCTGTGCAGCTGTGATTTACATCGCAAGTCCCAGGATTAAATCAATGACGTATCCTGTGCTTTTCTTGTAATTAAAAAAAATCTGTTCAAGATGGATATGGTCGTCCCGCTTTTCATAGTTGATTTGTAGCTCTGAATGGTAGCAGATATCCTCCCGTTACCAGTGGAATAATTTCTGTTATGCCTCTCTTTGGGGCGTGAACAGAGTGCAGAAGATATGAACGATAGAAAAAACACTTTGTCAGCGATTTCTTTATTTTCTGGCGCTGGCGGCATGGATTTAGGCTTTGAGCGTGCCGGCTTTGATGTGCACTGGTCGAATGATCTTGATGGCACAGCATGTGAAACCTATCAGACAAATTTCAATAGTGAGAACGTCATTGGTCCGATAGAAAACCTAGCAAAATCCTTGAAGAGGTTCTCTGAGGTTTTTATCTCAGCATCGTTAAAGGGGCCATACTTCAGTGTTAGAGCGAGTGCTTTATCGATGAATAGACGTATGTCTTGAATGGCTTCTTCTTGGTAGTAGTGAGCAAGAATAACAGCGTTTTTT
>WTJN01000160.1 GCA_011526265.1 Candidatus Arcticimaribacter sp.
GTGCTATCAATGCGGTTTGAAACTGCGCCAAGAACACCACGGCTATCTGCGACCATTTCCATTGCAGTATCTAAGACCGATAGAGCGGCTTCAGCTCCAGCCCGAGTAGAGATATCGATTGTAGATACTTTCGACAATGAAGAAGATTTCGCAGCATCTGTATCACCGAAGTATGCAGTCGTAGCTGTTCCAGCAGTCGCTGAAAGCGAAAATGATTGCGTGGAAGTAAACTTTGCAACACCGGTATAAATAGTTGAGTCTGTGCCTCCGGAGGCTAAGGTTACACCAGTTGTGAATGAGGTCCCTTCGTAGTTTGATTGTTCTTTGATAGTGGCACTTAGATTGCTTGTCCCATTTAATGACGTGAAATTGGAGATAGTGATGTTGTCGCCGTCACTTTCTCTTAGGATCAACTTAGACTTATCGTTCCCATTGAATTCGGCTGTAACCCCGGTCGTGCCGCTTTTTGAATTAATTGCCGTAAGCAATGCAGTTAAATCTGTCACGTCAGTAACTGAAGCCACGATACTTGATGCTGTTCCACCTCCATTAAGCGTGAAAGTAGTGGTGGTAGTTGGTGCAGTTGACGCGGCGTAGGAAAATTCTAATGCCGTGTGTGCTTTCGCTTTTACCCCAGTTGACGCTGTATCCGTATTAACCGCAGCCGCCAAAACTTTTGCACTGTCACCGGCTGATGTGGCTGCAGTTGCTGACCCATCTTTACCTAGTACTGTGATATTTGTCTGACTCATAGTTGCCGTAGCTGCACTAGCCGCAGCTGATGCCATGCCGGTGGTAGAGTATTGATATTCTCCCAATGCCGCAGAAGTCATGGCATCTTGGTCAATGCGCAAGGTTTCCCCGGCAAATGAGCCAATTTGGAAGGACTTACCTACGAATGTACCGTCGAGCAATTTCTGACCTGCCCAAGTAGTGGTTGACGCAATCCTATCTATTTCAGTACGCAACTGCACAATCTCATCATTTAGAGCCTCGCGATCAGACTGTGAGTTTGTATCGTTCGCCGATTGTACTGCAAGCTCACGCATACGTTGCATCAGGTTCATTGTTTCTGTCTGAGCACCTTCCGCAGTATCAATTAAAGACTGAGCATCTAGGGCGTTACGTATAGCCTGGTTCATTCCAGAAATGTTAGCGCCCATCCGCGTCGAAATAGCTAGTCCAGCAGCATCGTCAGCCGCAGAATTAATCCGTTGACCAGTTGATAGACGCTCCATTGCGGTGTCCATCGCTTTGTTCGTGTTTGCTTGAGCTGCCTGGGCAACCAACGAAGCCGTGTTTGTATTAATCACCATAGACATGAAATAATTCCTTTCACTTGATTGCCCGGGTTAACGCGAAGCTAGGCAAGGACTATAATCAGCGTTGTTCACTGTGTTCTGTGACACTTTGATCGCTGCTGTGTTTGTATTAATTACAGTCATAACTAAGCTCCCACTTGTTGCAAAAGCACGTCTGAAACACTGCCTTTGCAAATAGTGAAACGACATCACAAAAATTTGTTTAGTATTATTTTTTTCGCGGGAAACTCGACTCAGATGTCAAAATTTCAGAAAACCTAAAAAAAAAATTGACAACTCATACTTAATCATTGTTTTCACTAAGTTTTTTCAAGTCGCAGCTATGAGTCAAATATAAAATTATAATCTCCTTCCATCATTTGGTATTTTTATTGTGGGAGATTTACTATGCAACTTTTTGCTTCTACGAAAATTAAACAAAGACAAGGCCTGGCAATCACGGTGCAGTTGCAACAAGCGATTAAGCTTTTGCACTACAACAACGTAGAGCTTGCGAGTTACCTTGAAGAACAGGCTCAAGAAAATCCTTTCATTGAATTAGCGCCAGCGAAAGACGAGAAGCCAACAATCGACTCTTTATCCCCTTCACGCGCTGATAAGCGCGATGAGAAAGTTACAATAGACAATCAATTTGAAACCGGCGACTCATTTTCATCCGGCAATTCAAAAGCGAGCAGGAATTTTGAAGATGATATTG
>WTJN01000162.1 GCA_011526265.1 Candidatus Arcticimaribacter sp.
TTGAGGCTATTTTATTTGCCTCGGCAGATCCTGTCAGTGTGAAAGAGTTAAATGACCGTATGCCACACGGCTGCGACGCGGCAGAGGCCCTGGTGCATCTACAAAAACGCTATGAAGGGCGCGGCGTGCATGTCACGCGCGTGGGTGAGGCATGGGCCATTCGGACCGCGGGCGATTTGGGTTTCTTGATGCAAAAAGAAACGGTTGAAACCCGCAAATTGTCCCGTGCGGCCATCGAAACATTGGCCATCATCGCCTATCATCAACCCGTGACACGTGCCGAGATTGAGGAAATTCGCGGCGTCACCGTGTCGCGCGGCACCATTGATTTGCTGATCGAAATGGATTGGATCCGATTTGGCCGCCGCCGTATGACGCCGGGGCGTCCTGTGACATTCGTTGTCACACAGAATTTCCTGGATCACTTCGGCCTAGAAAGCGCACGTGATTTACCAGGATTGAAAGAACTGCGTTCCGCCGGACTGTTAGAAAGCCGCCCACCCCCCGTCGAGCCCACACCAACGGACGAGGACGAAGATCAGACGGAATTGTTTGAGGATTAAGCAGAAATCTTTTTCTCTGGTGTTAATAAGGCATCAGCTCTAAAATCTGGAATAGGTGCGCTTTCAGGATTGATTTCGTGCCGAAGGCAAATTTTATCCATATATGACCCTGCTGGGGGTACGCCGCCGAATTTATCGCGCAGATGAATCTTGGTTGATTCAAACAGATGAATAAAGCGAGTGGCCTCTGATTCAAACTCGAAGTCGAATTCGGGATCTAGATATTCGCAGTTGAAAGCTGCATCAAATTGCCAATACCTGGAGTAGTGTTGACCGTAGTTTATTTCACCCGTTGTCCTGAGAGCCCAAGTTAGTACGTTTGGACCTGTGGTCGTCCAAGGCAACGAGTTTAATGAAGGAAGCTCTCCCTCCCGAATTTCGTCTAGGAAAGTCATCAATCGCTCTCGCCGCCACCAAAATGGGATTGGCACTTCTGAATCAAGAAAGTTCCTGACCAGATGCAAGGCAATAGAATTTCTCGGAATTTTTAAGACACAATTGCTCATCATTCCTTTTTTGAAATTCATGCCAAAATAATAATCTTTTTGGTAGTCGATGCGCCGCAAGCAATAGACATCAAGATCAACCCACATGAAATCAGTTTTTTGCATTAAATGAATGCGCCAAATATCTGAATAAACGGCGTTTGAATAACGTGCATCAGAATTGGTTATCTCTTCTTGTGAGTAAATTTCAACAGGATCATGATGCTCGACATAGTCTGGTATATTGCCCACATCTCCCTTGGTGAAGAGATGAAATTTATATCCATTGTCTACAAATGATTTTATGCACAAATGCTCAAAGTATGAAAGCTGAGTACCTGACCAAAAACTTGCAACTTCAAAATCCACGCGTTGCCTCCTTTATGAAAATTTTCATATATACACCTATAGACAGGGTTATTTTTTCTCAATTGTGACCAGAAACCCTTGGTTAGGTGGTCTCACAGTTAAGTATTTTGATCCAAAATAGCTGTTCGAACCGTCTATGATTATGTCCTTATTGATAGGCCCTGTTGATGATATGTATTCTTCCAAGCTATTTTGCTTTTGGCCTTGTGTCGTAATTCTGGGGCTCGTCAAAAATTTCATAGTAATTGTTTGAAGATTAAGCGGGAATTTTTGTTTCGTTCGTCAACAGCGGGTCCGCCTGATAGTTGGGAATAGGGGCGGTTTCAGGCGAAATATTGTGGCGATCACAAATTTTTTGCATGTAGGACCCTTGGGGCGGAATTCCCTGATAGGCGTCGCGCAGGTGCAGTTTTGTTGATCCAAACAGGTGAATAAAGCGCACGGGGCTCGCCTCAAACTCAAAATCAAAGTCTGGGTTTAGGTATTCGTGGTTCAAAGCAGAGTCAAAATGCCAATAGCGCGAAAAATGTTGTCCGTTGTTGATTTCGCCCGTGGTGCGCAAGGCCCAGGTTAATACATTCGGGCCAGTTG
>WTJN01000158.1:0-2937 GCA_011526265.1 Candidatus Arcticimaribacter sp.
ATTTAAATACGACTGCGAAAATAACTATCGAGAAAACAACTAAAACAATTGAGGAAGGCGATGATCTTATTTTTGGAATTTCACTATCTGAAAAAATAAACAAAGAAATTGCTGTTGAACTCCAAATTATATTTGATACCGTCGTTAACTTTATCAACTCAGAAGACTACAAGTCAATTTTTGCATTCAGTGCAGACCAGGGGAAAACTTGGACTGATGAGTCAAGTCGTCGAATTACTATTCCTAAAGAAACAAAAGAAGTCCAAGTACGACTTCAAACCCTAGACGATCATCATCTAGAAGTTCATGAAGACCTTTATATCGAAATTAAAATTAACACCCCGAGGGAATTACACTAAGTGGGGATCTTAATGTCATTAAAAAGACCACTTTGTTGGATAATGAAAAAGAAATTGTGACTACAGAAGAGAACTGGTTTTTGGATCCCGTAACACTAATCTATAGAACAAACGATGACTATACCGAATTCAAATTGATCAAAATGGTTCGAAGAGCAGTTGTCAGAGAAGAAAAAATCTTATTGGATAAATATATTTCCGAGGGACTGCCTTATAATGACCAAAAAACAATACGAAATCTTTATAAAGGTGGTTCTTTTCATGTGAGAGAAATTGGGATTCATCTTGGTCTAGATTCTACATCATGGGCTGCGGAAGTAACCTCAGATGGTGCTTTTGGCGAATGGAGTATTGTATTTGGTAGTTTTTATGTGTATTACTTCCCAAAAAATGATCATGGAAATTATATTGAATTGGATTTTCCTATTAATGCGGATCCGGAATATCAAAAATATACCTACTTAGAGATCCACGAATATGGCCATGTCATTAGCTTAGACTCTTCCATATTAATACATGATGAAACGTCGAATGATCCTCGCATTCCACCTGTAGCAGGATGCCCTGATTTACTTTCCTTTGCTGGTTGTGTTGATAACCGTAGCCTTTTTGCACAGTTTTTTAATGCATTTTATTTTCTCAATGAAAATTCTTTAGATCCAATATCAAAAAACAATCTTATTGCACCTGCGTTTGTATCAGATTATGCTGCTTCTCACTTTATAGAAGATTTAGCAGAAAGTTATACATATTACGTAGTCACTAAAGATCTCCCTCCTCCCACGGAAGATAGCTCAGGTGCCTATAGAAAAATACATTTCTTTACAAAGTTCCCAGAAATTGAAGCACACAAACAAAAAATGTGGGCGGCAACTGGAGGGTTTATTCCATTAGAGTTTTCCTACGGGCAAACAGGTAAATCCGTAGAGCATGAAAAATTGAGACGTCATTTTTGTCATCTACACCAACATGGTGATTGGGTTCTCGATGTATCCTTTTAACGTTTGTAAAAACAGGGCTCCCGTAGCCCCATCCACTGAGCGATGATCGCACGCCAAGGTCAATTTCATGGTGTGTCCAACTACGATCGTTCCGTTTTTAACAACAGGCTTTTCTACAATAGCTCCTACAGAAAGAATGGCAGCATTGGGTTGATTGATGATCGATGTAAAGGTTTCGATCCCAAACATGCCCAGATTAGAAATCGTGAACGTACTTCCGTCCATCTCGGCAGGGGTGAGTTTCTTCTCGCGTGCTCGACCGGCAAAGTCTTTGACTTGCGCGCCAATTTGTGGCAATGCCAATTCATCGGCAAACTTTACCACGGGAACGACTAATCCGTCTTCAACAGCAACAGCAACGCCCATATGCACATGATGGTGCTGTACAATTTTGTCGTCATGCCAGCGTGCATTGACCTGTGGATGCTTTTTCAGCGCCAATGCTGTGGCTTTAATCACCATATCATTGAACGATATTTTTGTGTCTGGCAAAGCGTTGTATTGCGCTCTGAATGACATGGCGTTTGACATATCAAATTCAACACCAAGGTAATAGTGCGGTGCTGAGAATTTAGAAGCACCAAGTCGTTTTGCAATGGTTTTTCGCATTTGAGAATTAGGAAATTCTTGAATACTTTCAATCCCCATAGGAAGTGTACTTGCGGCACTGCTTGCTCCTTGATAGTTCTCGATGTCGCGTTTGATGATGCGTCCGGCATCACCGGTACCTTGAATAGTATTCAGCGAAATATTTCGCTCTTCTGCCAATCGTTTTGCCAATGGAGAGGCAATAATGCGCCCATTGGAAGCAGTGGCCGTGGGCACTGCGAGAGTCTGAGTAACCACTTTTTGTTGCGGTGCCGACACAGGTGCTGGGACAGCTGCTTTTACAGCAGTTGATGGGGCACTCGCAACCGGAGCAGTTTCCTTGGGAGCAGTATCTTTTGTACTCGAGCTTTCAGCAGCAGCAGCAATGGCCTGAGCAACATCAGCATCTTTATCGCCAATGATTGCAAGGACACTATCGACAGGAGCCGACTCGCCTTCAGCAATTCCGATATGAAGCAGGGTACCGGTGTAGAACGACTCAAACTCCATGGTGGCTTTATCTGTTTCTATTTCAGCCAGAATGTCTCCTTCCGCCACGGTGTCGCCTACTTTTTTCAACCAAGCAGCAACAGTTCCCTCTTCCATGGTGTCGCTCAAACGCGGCATGGTAATGATTTCTACGTTATCAGGTAAAACATCTGATGATGATTCTTCGCTTTTTTGAGGGACTTCTTTTTCTTCCACCTCAGAAGAAGATCCGCCACCCAATAATCCAGAAACATCCTCACCTTCTTCCCCAATGATAGCCAATAAAGCGTCAACAGGCGCGGTTTCTCCTTGATGAATACCTATATGAAGAAGAACTCCCTCGTGGAAAGATTCAAACTCCATCGTGGCTTTGTCTGTTTCTATTTCCGCTAGAATATCTCCTTCTTTCACGGGGTCACCGACTTGTTTAAACCAAGTAGCAACAGTGCCTTCCTCCATGGTGTCACTCAGACGGGGCATGTTAATGACTTCTGCCATAA
>WTJN01000158.1:3037-8272 GCA_011526265.1 Candidatus Arcticimaribacter sp.
GTGCCTTCCTCCATGGTGTCACTCAGACGGGGCATGTTAATGACTTCTGCCATAATTAGCTCAATTTATGTTTTAAGAATGGGTAATTTTTTTCTTCATATACCGCGTCGTACATCACCGATTTTTCTGGGTAAGGCGACTCTTCAGCAAATTTTTCACACTCGGCGACACGGGATTTAACTTCAGTATCGATGGTAGCGATCTCGTCTTCACTCAAGTACTTTTTATTCAAAATGAACTCTTTGACTTGCGTGATAGGATCAATTTTGCGGTACTCTTCAACTTCTTCTTTTGTGCGGTAATGTTGTGCATCGGACATGGAGTGGCCGCGATATCGATAGGTTTTCATTTCAAGAAAGGTAGGCCCTTTGCCTTCCCGTGCGTGGGTCATGGCCTTGTCAAGGGCTTTGGCAACCGCTACGGGATCCATTCCATCCACTGGTCCGCAAGGCATTTCATAGCCCAATCCTAGTTTCCAAATTTCTTGGTGATTAGCTGTTCGGGCCACCGATGTTCCCATGGCGTATCCATTGTTTTCTACAATAAAGACAACCGGCAATTCCCAAAGCATGGCCAAATTCAAGGTTTCGTGAAGCGATCCTTGACGAACGGCTCCATCCCCCATAAAACAGAGTGTAACAGCACCAGTATTGTGATATTTATCGCCAAAAGCCATCCCGGCACCCAAAGGGATTTGACCACCTACAATACCATGGCCTCCGTGGAAACGGTGTTCTTTAGAAAAAATATGCATCGATCCTCCCAGTCCATTGGAAGTCCCTGTTGCTTTGCCGTATAATTCAGCCATTACGCGTTTGGGATCAACGCCCATTCCAATGGGTTGAACGTGGTTTCTGTAGGCCGTAATCATACGATCCTTACCCAACTCCATGGCGTGCAAAGCACCCGCAAGGATGGCTTCTTGACCGTTGTATAGATGGAGGAATCCACGTACTTTCTGTTGGATATAAACAGCGGCAAGCTTGTCTTCAAACTTACGCCAAAAAAGCATATCACGGTACCAGTTGATGTAGGTCTGTTTTGTGATTTTTTTCATCAGTATGCGAGGGTTTAATCAATTTTTTCTGGTTCAAAAATACCACTTTTTGCTGAAAAAAATAAACCTGATTACGGAACAAAAGTGGCTGGGAAAATTCTATTCTTCCACCGCTTCAAAACCTCGATTGAGGTTGAATGTCAAAGAAAACCGCAAGGTATTTTCTAGGGGGTTACGAATTCTTGACGTTGAGAAGAGATAGGAAATATCAACCTCTGCAAAATCGAGTTGAAAACCAGCTCCTAAGGTCAAAAATCGGCGGGAACCTTTTTCCAAACTCTCATTAAAATAACCTGTTCTGAGCGAAAATGCCTCCTGAAACACATATTCTATACCGAAGGCCCAGGTAACTTCTTTTAGTTCCTCAGAGAAACCGTCTGGGGCGTCACCAAACGACTCGAAGATCCCTTTCAAGAAACTAATGTCGGGTTGTTGGTAGCCCAATATTTCGCCTTCTTCATTGCGAACAGCAACTGGAGATGGTACCAACAATTTATTGAATTCAAGATTAAAACCAACACTATTGTCACTATCGAGAATCATCTCCAAGCCTGAACCAATGCGCAAATTGGTGGGGATAAAATTCTTTTGCCCACCTTCATCATACTTTAGCCGAGGACCAATATTAGAAATATTGAGCCCATGGCGCATTCGTGCTTTGTTGTTGGCAAAGTCAAAAGTTTCGCCTTGATAGAAAGCAGATATATCGACACCGAGCGAGCTGGCAGCAGTGGCATCCACATCATTGGTCAATCGTAGATCAGAGCGAATAAAACGACCCGCCACGGAAAGGGCAAACTTTTCATTCAATTTAAGTCCATAAGAAAGATCGAGTGTGAGTTCATTGGGACGCTCAACTCCCTGTTGGATAATGGTATTATTGACAAAATCGTTGAATTGAATGTCGCCTAGGCTAAAATACTTCAGGCTAGCTCCCCAAGCACTTCGATCAGTATTTTTGTTATAGTAGGTAATGTTGGCCAGAAAAATATCGTCAACCAATTTACTTAGATAGGGTGTGTAACTTAGGCCAACGGCTTGTTTTTTTTCGGCAAATACATACTTGGCAGGATTCCATTGTTGTGAAAAAACGTCGGCTGATGTAGCCACGCCCAATTCTCCCATCCCGGCAGACCGCGCATCGGGAGTAATCAACAAAAAAGGCACACCAGTGGTGATGACACGGCTATTGCTTTGCGCAACCAAAACCATGCATTTCAGAAAAATTAATCCAAAAAATAGTCGTTTGATCATATGGAGTATTGCCCGACGATTATCTATTTATAACGCAATTTTTTACCATTTCGTGTCTTGAGTGAAAAATCAATTCTGGTTATGTACCCAAAAGGACAATAAAGACATTATTTTTGCGTTGATTAAATAAGTTATCGAGCACAGCATGCTTGATTTCTACGTATATTGCATTAATATTAAGCGCAATAGGCAAAAAAATTTATTTATGAAGGTGAACGTTATTACAAAATTTACACTCCTCATTGGCCTAGCCGTATTTATTTCATCGTCTTGTGCCAGAAAAAATCAATCGAGAGGAACAGGATGGAGTATTAATTCTAAAAAAGGCGGATTCCAATACAACCTTGAATTTCAAGACCAAGAAACGGGTCCTGGATTGGTATTTATTGAAGGAGGTACTTTTACCAAGGGACAAGTTCAAGACGATGTCATGCACGATTGGAACAACACCCCCTCACGCCAACACGTGATGTCTTTTTACATCGATGAGACCGAGGTAACCAACTTGATGTACCTCGAATATTTAGATTGGTTGAAGTTGGTCTTTCCTCAAGACAACCCGCAATACAAACAAATTTATGAAGGAGCCTTGCCTGACACCCTTGTCTGGAGAAATGCTTTGGGTTATGTAGAAGAACTCACCACCAACTACTTGCGTCATCCTGCCTATGCGGAATATCCTGTTGTTGGGGTTAATTGGCTTCAAGCGGTGCAGTATGCCGAATGGCGAACGGATCGAGTGAATGAGTTCATCCTAGAACGCGAAGCCTACATTGCCAAAGATGTGCGCTACACCGAAGTAGACGCAAACAGTACCTTCAGCACTAGTGCCTATTTAAAAATTCCTGAAACGACCTATGGTGGAAAAATTGATAGTTTGACCGGTAAGAAAGGACAAGCGAAAAAAGTGATTGAAGAACAAGACACCATTGTCAATGTATATGCCGGTGTTGATAAGGGGATTTTACTCCCCTCCTATCGTCTTCCCACCGAAACGGAATGGGAATACGCTGCCCTCGCATTAATTGGTGATCGTGAGTACAACGCCTACCGTGGAAAAAAGAAATATCCATGGTCGGGAGAGTATACCCGTTCGGACGAACGCCGAACTGAGGGCGATCAATTGGCCAACTTTAAACTTGGGAAAGGTGACTATGGCGGAATTGCAGGTTGGTCCGATGACGGTGCCGATATCACCATACAAGTAAAAGCCTATCCCCCAAATGACTTTGGCGTATATGACATGGCCGGAAATGTGGCCGAATGGGTGTCGGATGTATACCGACCAATCATAGACGATGAAGCCAACGACTTCAACTATTATCGTGGTAATGTCTACATGAAAGAAATCATTGGTGAAGACGGAAAAGCCGAAGTCATCTCTCCCGATCAATTGATTTACGACACACTTCCCAACGGCAAAGTACTTTTACGAAGAATTCCAGGACAGTTGAAAAAAGCACCCGTTGATGAGGAAGAAACTTTCCTTCGCCAAAACTTTACGAAGAGTAATAACATCAACTTTAGAGATGGAGACATTGGTTCTTCGCGACTCTATCGTGATCAAGCATCATTAACCCCCGAAGAATTGGCCGAAAAATACCCCGGTTCATCGGCCATGTATGACGCACCTTCCTCTCCTGCCGTAAAACTGGATGACGAAGGAAAAAAAGTGCGAAAAAAAGACCGTTCTGACAAACGAACATCTTTGATTACAGACGAAGTAAGAGTATACAAAGGAGGCTCATGGAAAGACCGAGCCTACTGGCTAGACCCAGCGCAACGCCGCTACCTCCCCCAATACATCGCTACCGATTACATTGGTTTCCGATGTGCGATGACTCGACTGGGATCGAAAAGCAAAAACAAAAAAACTGCACGGCATAAACGCCGCGGATAAAACAACATCGAGAAAAGGCATTGAAAAATGCCTTTTTTTGTGACATAAAAATGACCACAGAAGCCCTATACACATACTTTAAAGAGACCGACGGTGTTTCAACCGACACCCGACATGTCTGTTACAATCGCATCTTTTTCTGTTTAAGTGGTGAAAATTTTAACGGAAATACTTTTGCCAAAAAAGCACTCGAACAAGGAGCACGATTTGTCATAGGCGACGACCAAAACGTATTGCCCAAAGACGAACGCATTATTGTTGTAGAAGACAGCCTAACCACTCTTCAACAACTCGCTGCGCATCACAGGAAGCAATTCAATATTCCTGTCATTGCCATCACAGGATCGAATGGAAAGACAACCACGAAAGAGCTTTTCTATCAGGTTTTAAGTCAGCAGTATGAAGTCATAGCGACAAAGGGTAATTTAAACAACCATATTGGGGTCCCCTTAACCCTTCTCAACATTCATCAAGAAACCACATTGGCCATTATTGAAATGGGAGCCAATCACCAAAAAGAGATCGCTGCACTGGCAAAAGTTGCCCAACCCACCCATGGCTATATCACTAATTTTGGGAAAGCGCATTTGGAAGGATTTGGCGGAATCGAAGGAGTGGTTAAAGGAAAGAGCGAACTCTATGACGCCCTCAGAGCGACCGAAGGAACTGTTCTAGTAGACCACGGCAACCTTAAGCAAATTGAACGATCAAACGGAATTAAACGATTTACTTTTGGCGACAACAAGGACGCCTCCTTTACGATAAAAGCGGGAACCAACGACAATGGGTTTTGTTACGCTCAATGGGAAGAACATGTTGCGCATAGCCAACTCACGGGGCAATACAATCAAACGAACATTACAGCGGCCATTGCCATGGGACAATTGATGGGTGTTTCCGCGCAAAATATCATTCGTGGCATCACCCATTACCGGCCCAATAACAACCGATCACAGTGGCAAAAAACAGAAAAAAACACTTTGCTGCTCGATGCGTATAATGCCAACCCGTCAAGCATGGAAGC
>WTJN01000097.1 GCA_011526265.1 Candidatus Arcticimaribacter sp.
CATCATTGATTATTGTTGTTTAAAAGTTTAATAAACAAGTATTTAAATAAAAAAAAATTCGGTTAGACATAGTGGCCCATTTTGATTCATTATGCTCAAGCCTTTTCACCCTTTTAACTTCGCAATACAATCATAATTATGCCACTGAATAAATACAGCCAAGCTGTCACGCAAGACCCAACGCAACCGGCTGCTCAAGCCATGCTGCACGCCATTGGATTGACGGATGAAGACTTCCAAAAACCACTCATTGGTATTGCCAGCACAGGCTACGAAGGCAACCCTTGTAACATGCACCTCAATGAATTGTCGGTGGACATCAAAAAAGGGGTACAATCGGAAGAATTGGTCGGTTTGATTTTTAACACCATCGGGGTGAGTGACGGGATATCCATGGGAACTCCAGGGATGCGTTTTTCATTGCCTTCTCGTGATGTCATTGCTGACTCAGTAGAAACAGTTGTTCAAGCCATGTCCTATGACGGTGTTGTCACCGTGGTTGGATGTGACAAAAATATGCCCGGCGCGCTGATGGCCATGTTGCGTCTCGATCGCCCATCGATTTTGGTTTACGGGGGCACCATTGCACCCGGTTGCCACAAAGACAAAAAGCTGGATGTTGTATCAGCATTCGAAGCTTGGGGAGAAAAAGTTGCCGGCACCATCGATGAAAAGGAATACAAAGAGGTCGTGCGCAATGCCTGTCCAGGGGCCGGGGCTTGCGGCGGAATGTATACGGCCAATACCATGGCCTCGGCCATTGAGGCACTTGGGATGGCGCTGCCCTATAATTCGTCGAACCCAGCGGTAAGTACCGATAAAAAGGAGGAATGTGCCCGTGTGGGGAAAGCATTGAAAGGATTGATTGAAAACGATATCAAGCCCTCGGATATTGTCAACAAAAAGTCCCTCGAAAATGCCATCCGATTGATCGCAGTCTTGGGAGGATCGACCAATGCCGTTTTACATTTCTTGGCCATTGCCAAGGCGGCAAAGCTTGATTTCACCATCGACGACTTTCAAGCCATTATGGACACAACGCCTTTTTTGGCCGATTTAAAACCCAGTGGAAAGTATCTCATGGAAGATCTTCACAACGTGGGAGGCGTTCCTGCCGTTTTGAAATTTATGCTTGAGCACGGACTTTTACATGGCGATTGTTTGACCGTTACAGGGAAGACATTGGCCGAAAATTTGGCCGAAGTTCCCGCACTAAAAGAAGGACAAAAAATCATACAACCCCTCGAAAACCCAATTAAATCCACCGGGCATATCCGCATTTTAAAAGGAAATTTGGCCACTGGCGGTTCGGTAGCTAAGATTACAGGAAAAGAAGGTTTAAAATTTAAAGGCCCTGCGCGGGTATTCGATGGCGAATATGCTGCAAATGATGGTATCCGCAATGGAGAAGTTCGGAAAGGAGAAGTAGTGGTTATCCGCTATGAAGGCC
Source organism: Candidatus Arcticimaribacter sp. (assembly GCA_011526265.1). GTDB lineage: Bacteria > Bacteroidota > Bacteroidia > Flavobacteriales > Flavobacteriaceae > Arcticimaribacter. Next base: position 1,451 of record WTJN01000097.1, read on the forward strand.
CCAAAGGTGGTCCAGGAATGCCCGAAATGCTAAAACCTACCGCCGCCATTATGGGGGCTGGATTGGGAAAAGATGTGGCGTTGATTACCGACGGACGTTTTTCTGGGGGTACCCATGGCTTCGTGGTTGGACACATTGTTCCCGAAGCGCAGGCAGGAGGAAATTTGGCATTGGTTAAGGATGGAGACATCATTGAAATCAATGCCGAAGACAACACCATCAATGTTCACGTGAGTGATGAAGAACTTGCTCAAAGGCGAGCGGCATGGACTGCACCGGCCTACAAGTTTCAATCGGGCGTTCTCTACAAATACATAAAAAATGTTTCTACAGCCTCAGAAGGTTGTGTAACGGATCAATAAGTTATGAAAGAATCCAAAACACTACATATATCGGGTGCCGAAGCCGTGATCCGTTGTTTGTTGGCCGAAGATGCAAATCTTATCTACGGCTATCCTGGCGGGGCGATTATGCCGATCTATGATGAACTGTATAAGTTTCAAGACCAAATTCAGCATGTACTCACTCGGCACGAACAAGGGGCAACACATGCCGCGCAAGGCTTCGCGCGAACATCTGGGAAAGTAGGTGTGGCCATGGCCACCTCTGGTCCCGGGGCAACCAATTTAATTACTGGGATTGCCGATGCACAGATCGATTCTACACCTTTGGTGTGTATCACAGGTCAAGTGGCATCACATCTGTTGGGTTCCGATGCTTTTCAGGAAACCGATATCATTGGTATTTCTACGCCAGTAACCAAATGGAATTATCAAATTACCAAGGCCAGTGAAATTCCTGAAATCATGGCCAAGGCTTTCTACATTGCACGATCTGGCCGTCCTGGACCTGTGTTGATTGACATTACTAAAGACGCACAGTTCGAACTGTGCGATTTTTCCTACAAGAAATGTGAAGGTGTTCGCTCTTATCAGCCTACACCCCCTTTACAACTGGAACAAGTGCAAGCCGCTGCGGAAGTGATCAATGCGGCGAAGCAACCCATGATTGTTTGGGGACAAGGGGTGATTCTTGGCGAAGCCGAAGAAACCTTCAAAAATTTTGTCGAAAAGACGGGGATCCCCGCTGTATGGACCATACTAGGACTTTCTGCGCTTCCCACAAAACACCCGCTAAACATGGGGATGGTGGGAATGCACGGTAACTATGGTCCCAATTTATTGACCAACGAATGCGATGTTTTGATCGCTGTGGGAATGCGCTTCGACGACCGGGTAACTGGAAACCTGAGCACCTATGCCAAGCAAGCTAAGATCGTCCACCTGGAAATTGACCCGGCCGAAATCAATAAAAACGTGCCAGCCGATTTCCCTGTTTTGGCCGATTGTAAAGCCAGTTTAGAGGCTTTACTTCCACTTGTAAAGCACGAAGAATACGCCGATTGGAAAGCCAAGTTCAAAGTGCACATGGACACCGAAATCGAGGCTGTCATTAACAAAGATACCCAGCCAACCAAGGAAGGGCTGACCATGGGCGAAGCCATTGTGGCGATCAACAAACACTCAGGTTCGGATGCTGTTATTGTGACCGATGTGGGTCAACACCAGATGGTTGCTTGTCGCTATGCAGAATTCATTCGCTCGAAAAGTAATGTAACCTCTGGAGGTTTGGGCACTATGGGATTTGCACTTCCCGCTGCGTTAGGCGCAAAAATGGGGGCTCCCGATCGTCAGGTCGTTGCCGTTATTGGTGACGGGGGGTACCAAATGACCATTCAAGAATTGGGCACCATTTTTCAGACCAAGACTGCGGTGAAAATTGTGGTTTTAAACAACGATTATTTGGGCATGGTGCGTCAATGGCAAGAGTTGTTTTTCGATCATCGATATGCCTCTACCGAAATGACCAATCCCGATTTTGTTACCATCGCCAAGGGCTATTACATCGAGGCCCAACGCGTAAGTAAACGGGAGGATTTAGATGCTGCAGTGGCAGAAATGATGGCCTGCGAAGGTCCTTATTTCCTGGAGGTCTGCGTCGAAAAAGAAGATAATGTATTTCCGATGATTCCCACCGGGGCATCGGTTTCGGATATAAGATTAAGCTAATGACAGACATTACACGTTATACCATCTCCATTTACTCAGAAAACAATGTCGGTTTGCTCAATCGCATCTCGGCTATTTTTCTTAAACGGCACATTAATATTGTCAGTTTTTCAACCTCACAATCGGAAATTCCCAATGTTTTTCGCTTTGTGATTGTCGTCAAAGTAACCGAGGCACAAGTCAAAAAACTCGTGCAACAAATCGAAAAACAAATCGATGTAATACGTGCCTATTACCACACTGATGAGGAAACGATTTACATGGAATCTGCGCTGTACAAAGTCAAGTCGTCCTATTTGTTTGAGGAGCGCAAAATACAGAACATCATCAAGGACAGCCATGCCAATATAGTCACTGTTTCACCTGAGTTTTTTGTGATTGCAAAAACCGGTTTTCGTCACGAAACAGAGAAACTTCGGGAGGATTTATCTCCCTATGGCCTAATGCAATTTGTTCGGTCTGGACGCATTTCGGTGACCAAAGCGCCGATGGGGATTTCAGCAATCATTGAAAATTTTAATAAGAAAACCAAACAATAATAACACCATGACAAACTATTTCAATCAACTTTCTCTTCGTGAACAACTCCACCAATTGGGACAATGTCGTTTTATGGACAGTGCCGAATTTAGTGAAGGAGTGACCGCCCTCAAGGATAAAAGAATCGTCATTGTTGGCTGCGGTGCGCAAGGCCTCAACCAAGGCCTAAACATGCGAGACTCTGGCCTCGATATTTCTTATACTCTTCGCCAAGGCGCGATCGATCAAAAAAGAGCCTCTTACCAAAACGCTGTAGACAACAACTTTACTGTAGGCAACTATGAAGAAATGATTCCATCGGCAGATTTGGTCATCAATTTAACCCCAGACAAAAACCACACCCCTGTGGTCACGGCCATCATGCCCTTGATGAAGCAAGGGGCTACGTTGGCCTATTCACATGGGTTCAACATTGTTGAGGAAGGGATGCAAATTCGCGAGGATTTGACCGTTATTATGGTGGCACCAAAATGTCCCGGTTCGGAAGTAAGAGAAGAATACAAAAGAGGTTTTGGCGTGCCCACCCTCATTGCTGTTCACCCCGAAAACGATCCGCAAGGCCATGGATTGGAACAAGCCAAAGCCTATGCTGTTGGAACAGGCGGACACCGTGCAGGTGTTCTCGAATCATCGTTTGTTGCGGAAGTTAAATCCGATCTAATGGGCGAGCAAACCATTTTGTGTGGGGTCTTGCAGACGGGATCCATTCTTTGCTTCGATAAAATGGTCGAAAAAGGAATTGCTCCGGCCTATGCCGCCAAGCTGATTCAATACGGATGGGAGACCATTACCGAGGCATTGAAACACGGTGGGATTACCAACATGATGGATCGATTATCGAACCCTGCCAAGATGAAAGCATTCGAACTTTCTGAGCAATTGAAAGCGATCATGGCTCCGTTGTTTGAAAAGCATATGGACGACATCATGTCCGGTCACTTTTCTTCGACCATGATGGAAGACTGGAGCAACGACGACAAGAATCTATTGGGATGGCGTGCAGCCACAGGTGAAACCGCTTTTGAAAAAACAGCGCCTACAACAGACGAAATCTCCGAGCAGGAGTTTTTTGATCATGGCGTACTCATGGTAGCTTTTGTTCGTGCCGGCGTCGAATTAGCCTTTGATACCATGGTTGCAGCCGGTATCAAAGAAGAATCGGCTTATTATGAGTCGTTGCACGAAACTCCTTTGATCGCCAATACCATCGCACGAAAAAAATTATTTGAAATGAACCGTGTGATTTCCGATACTGCAGAATATGGATGCTATCTATTCGACCATGCTTGCAAACCGTTGTTGGAAGATTTTATGAAAAACATCGATACCGATGTGATTGGAACAGCCTTTGGAGCCGACCAAGACAATGGTGTAGACAACAAAGCATTGATTGATGTCAACGAAATTATCCGTTTCCATCCCATCGAATTGATTGGCTACGAATTGCGTGCCTCGATGACAGCGATGAAGAAAATCGTATAAAATGAAATGGCCAAGTATTGAAGGAGCGTTGCAAGCGCAGTCCCGACTCAAGGAGGTTGCATTGCATACGCCCTTTCAATACCTTGAGCGACATTCCTCGCTTTACCAAGCAAAAGTTTTTACCAAGCGCGAAGACCTTCAACAGGTCCGGTCGTTCAAGATTCGAGGGGCCTACAACAAAATGGTGGCCTTGGAGGCGTTCGACCGCCAGAAACAAATGGTGTGCGCCAGTGCTGGAAACCATGCCCAAGGATTTGCCTATTCCTGCAAGGTGTTGGGGCTGAATGGCATTGTGTTTATGCCGGTTCCCACACCCAAGCAAAAGATTGAACAGGTGCGGATGTTTGGTGGAACAGCCATCGACATTCGCTTGGTGGGAGACACCTATGATGAGGCCTATACCGCATCCCAGCATTTTCAGAAAGCGCATGAGGCCGTTTTTATTCATCCTTTCGACGACAAAGATGTGATCGAAGGACAAGCGACCATTGCCCTGGAAATACTGGAGCAGTCAGATGCGCCTTTGGATTATCTTTTTGTTCCCGTAGGGGGGGGCGGATTGCTTGCTGGAATTCTTACCGTTTTTAAAGCCCACTCTCCCAAAACAAAGATCATTGGGGTGGAACCGGAAGGCGCTCCATCACTTCAAACTTCGCTGAGTAACAAACACAACACCAGGCTTTCCAAGATTGACAAATTCGTGGATGGCGCAGCGGTGCAGCGCGTTGGCGACATATGTTTCGAAGTGGCCAAAAAGCATTTGGACGATTGTATTACTGTTCCCGAAGGAAGGATTTGTCAAGAGATTTTAGCCTTATACAACAAAGAAGGCATCGTGGCTGAACCGGCAGGGGCCATTGCCTTAGCAGCTTTGTCGGCATACAAAGACCAGCTTGTGGGCAAACGTGTGGGGACCCTATTGTGCGGTGGGAACAACGACATTACCCGAACCGCAGAAATTAAGGAAAGAGCCTTGCTCCATGCCCAGTTGAAACATTATTTCATTGTGCGTTTTCCGCAACGTGCAGGGGCGTTAAAAGAGTTTGTGACCCAGATTTTGGGTCCCAATGATGACATTACTTTCTTTGAATATTCGAAAAAAAATAGTCGTGAAAATGCCCCGGCTGTTGTGGGAATTCAACTCAAGTCGGCAGCAGATTTTTCCCCTTTGCTCGACCGGATGAAAGCAAGCGGGTTTTACGGCGATTACTTGAACGAAAAACCCGATTTGTTTCAGTACCTGATTTGATCAAAACAGGAGAGGAATCCCCCATTGGTAGAGCACTGCTAAAAAGCCAATTGCGATCAAATTGATCCAAATTCCCGCTCGCGCCATTTGGTCCACTTTAATGTAACCGCTGGCGAAAACAATGGCATTGGGAGGAGTAGCCATGGGAAGCATGAACGCACAACTGCTGGCCATGGTTACAGGGATTAAAACGTAGAGTAGGGGCACGTTGAGTCCGAGTGCAATACCGGCAATAACAGGCGCCAAAACCGCCACAAGGGCTACGTTACTCATCAACTCGGTCATGAACAGCATCAAGGCAATCAGGAGAATTACCGTGAAAAACACCGGCAGATTTGCATGGGCAATGTATTGGGTGATCTGATCGACAATTCCTGTGATGGACATGCCTTTGGCCAAGGCAAGTCCTCCGCCAAAGAGCAATAGAATCCCCCAAGGCAATCGTTCCGTATCCGACCAACGAAGTACAAATTGCGAACGCTTAAAGTCGAGCGGTAAAGCGAAAAATGCAATGGCGGCTCCTACGCTTATGATAGCGTCGGTGAGGGCAAGATGGGGGAACAGCCCTTTTAAAAAAACACGAAAAACCCAAAGAAAAACAGTCACCCCAAAGATGCGCAATACATGTTTTTCGGCTTTGGTGAGTGCGCCCAGCGCATTCAATTGTTCTTGAATAACCGCCTGCGTGGTCTTGAAATCAACCCCTTTGTTGGGGAATAAGACTTTGGTGAGAAGCAAGTAAATGGTAGCGATGAGCAATGCACTAAAGGGCAACCCGATCATCATCCATTTGACAAAGGAGATTTCAATGTTGTATTCATTTTCCAGAAAGCCAATAAGCACCGAATTAGGGGGAGTGCCAATAACGGTCGCGATCCCTCCGGCGTTGGCAGAAAAAGCAATACCCAGCATAACACTCAGGGAAAACCGTTGCTCACTTGGTGTGAATTCGTCGTCACTTTTAATGAGTAATTGAATGACCGATAAGGCGATGGGAAGCATGACCACTGTACTGGCGGTGTTGGAAATCCACATGCTCATAAAAGCCGTCGCGAGCATGAACCCCAAAATAACTCGATTGGGCGAGGTACCCGTTTTTAGAATGATGCTCAAAGCAATCCGCCGGTGAAGGTTTACTTTTTCGAGGGCCAACGCCAAAACAAACCCGCCAAAAAAGAGAAATACGATTGAACTGCCGTAGTTGGCCCCAACCGTGTTCATGTCCATCACACCATACAATGGAAAAATGACCAAAGGAAGAAGGGCAGTAACAGAGATGGAAACCGCTTCTGTGATCCACCAACTAATCATCCACATGGCGAGGGCAACCACAGTTAAGGAATTGGCCGGTAGTAGTTCGATAGGCAGGGCGTGTAGGGCGAGAAATAAAGCTGGCCCCAACAGGAGTCCAAGTTTTTTAGTCATTCATTCAATTTGTTGAAAGATACAAAAATCCGATACAGCAGG
>WTJN01000067.1 GCA_011526265.1 Candidatus Arcticimaribacter sp.
AAAATATTAGATTTTAAGGGTCTTTTGATGAACAAACCAAAAAAAAAATGTTGTAATCCACTATTTATTTTTTTCTAAAGGAAGCTTTTTATATAATTACACGCAATTTTATTAAAACCATTCAAATTGAAGATAAAAGACTACAACGTTATAGCTTGTTTATTTTTCCTGTTATCAAATTTCGTTTACTCGCAGATTAACATTCGGGGTAACGTTATTGAACAGTCGACTGGAGAGCCTCTCCCAGGAGTGACCATTCTTGTGTTGGGAACTAACCAAGGTACTACGTCAGATTTTAATGGAGATTTTCAACTCGAAGTTGAAAACGGAAAGCAAATTGAAGTTTCCTATCTAGGGTTTGAGTCCCAAACAATTACTATAGACGGCGATGCTGCGTTATCAATCTCGATGATCAGCAGTCAAGATGTCTTAGATGAAATTGTTGTTGTAGGTTACGGTACACAAAAAAGAAGCAATGTTGTTGGTTCTGTAGCTACAGTGGATGTAAAACAAGCTACACAAATACCAACAACTAATGTCTCCGAATTACTTCGTGGTCGCGCAGCTGGTGTACAAGTTAATCTAGGTGATGCTCGGCCAGGTGGTTCTTCCAACATTGTGATTCGAGGAAACGTTTCGGTAGCGGGTGGAAACAGCCCACTCATCATTGTGGATGGCCTACCCTTTGATAACCTCAACGATATTTCACCCGACGACATACAGAGTGTTGAAGTACTAAAAGATGCTGCTTCTACCGCAATCTATGGGGCTAGGGCCTCCAATGGAGTAATCTTGGTCACAACAAAACGAGCAAAAAACGGATATTCTAGTTTTAACTACGCTGGATACGTAACTACTCAGACCATTACACGCAATTTTGACATGTACAATGCGCCTGGGTTCTTTAATTACAGAATGGATGCTTGGCGGATGCGTACGGGTGTAGCAAATCCTCCATACAGTTTTGTTTGGAGTGATTTTGAATTCAATTTAATTGAGAATCAGCGATTTGTCAATTGGGAAAACCTTGCGCTAAACGATGCACTTCTCACAAGCCATTCCATGAGTTACTCCTCGGGATCGGAGAAATCAACCGTCTACTCTAGTTTAAACTATTTCACACAAGACGGAATTATTCCCAACTCAGGCTTCGATCGTTTGCAGTATAAACTGAACTACACACATCAATTGACAGACAAGCTTAGTTTGGATGGAATTGTAAACGTTCAAAATGCTAAACAAAATAGAGAAACTGGAGGGATATTTCTTGCCAGCCTCAGTCCAATAGCCGCCCCTTTTGATGAAAATGGAAATTTGGTAAAGTACTATTTTGGATCAGAAAATGCCAATGCGATCAATCCGTTGTGGGACCAACGTGAATCTGTTGACGAAACGGAAACCAATTTGATGGATATCAGTTTACGGCTGAATTACCAAATTACACCGAAACTATCGTATTCGTTAAAAACCTTTTTCCGAAATCGTAATACAGACCAAGGAACTTATCGAAGTTCTTTACATTCGGCCGGTGATGAAGGGAATAATGGCGTAGGTATTTTGATCGATACGCAATACAAACAAAAACTGATCGAGCATATTATTAATTACGACATTCTTGACAATGAAATTCATAAACTCGATTTCACAGGGGTACATGCTTTCGATGAACAAAACTTCAAATACAACCAGTTAGACAAATCTAATTTTGTAAATGATGCCCTCGGGTACAACGGTTTAGCGTCTGATTTGTTGAGTAACAATAGAGATGTTTGGAGAAGACGTGTATTGTCTTTCATGGGTCGTTTTCGGTACTCGTATAAAGATAAATACCTGCTAGAAATGACTACACGTGCCGATGGGGCCTCCGTGTTTTCTGAGGACAATAAGTGGGGATATTTCCCTGCTATTTCAGCAGCTTATAAGGCAGAAGAAGACCTCAATATTGACTACATAAATCAATTGAAATTTCGACTTAGCTACGGGTCGACTGGAAATCAAGGGATTAACCCTTTAGAATCACTAGGTGTAGCAAACTACAATCCCTACATTTTTGGAAATACTGTGGTGAGTGGTTCTTCTGCTTCCTCTCGTTTAAGAAATCCCGGGTTGCAATGGGAAACGACCACGACATTAAATGCTGGGTTGGATTTTGGCTTATTTAACAACACGCTTCGAGGAACTTTCGAATTCTACAAAGCCAATACAACAGACCTGTTACTCGATCGCCAACTTGCATCTTCTACAGGATATTCCGTAACACGATTTAATGTTGGAGAACTTCAAAATACTGGACTTGAAGCAACAATTAACAATACTATAATCAACAAGAATGATCTTTCGGTAGACGTGGGTATCGTATGGTCGACCAACCAAAACAAAATTGTTGCCCTTACTGGTGAAACACAGGTTGATCCAGTTTCAGGAGAGACTTATTTTATTGACATCACAGATACCAGTGGAAGAAGACTTTCAATAGGTGAATCTATCAATAGCTTGTGGCAGCCCGAATATGCTGGAATCTATCAGACTGCCGATTTCTTGGATGGAAGTCCAGTAACCCCTGAGGTGGGTGCAAGACCAGGACATATTCGTGTTATCGATCAAAATGGGGATGGTCTTATTGATATCAATGATAATGTTTTTGTCAATGCTGACCCTGATTGGTATGGTTCTGTAAATACGACTATACGCTACAAAAACGTGGATTTATTCATGGATTGGTATTTCTTACAGGGAGCAACGAGAATTAACTCCCTATTAGCAAATGGAGAGTTTTGGAAAGCTTCAATAAATGGTCCAAAAGTCCCTTACTATACCAATGATAATCCTTCAACTGAATGGCCTATGGCCAATGCGAATGCTGCTTGGTTGAGACACCTGAATTCATTTGCAGCACAAGATGCGTCCTATGTTCGACTGCGTACTTTGACTATTGGATATAATTTTGGGGAACGAATCAACAACTTCCTGAAGTTGAAGTCAGGTAGAGTGTACTTTACAGGAACAAATCTTTTCACATTTACAGATTTCTTGTCCTACTCACCAGAACAAGATTTAAATGCAGGCATTTTCCCAGAAACGTTAAATATGACACTAGGATTGAAATTAACGTTATAAACCCAAAGACATGAAAAAAATAAATATACTACTCCTATCATCACTTGTTTTTCTTTTTAGTTCTTGTTACCAAGAAGACTTTTTGAAAGACGAACTATTATCCAACAACTCTGTTGACTTTTTATACTCCAGTCAAGATGGAATAGCCAATGCAGTTGTGGGTTTATATTCACTCAATAGAGAACCCTACCAACGAGACTGGTTTAATGGAGCAATCCCATTAATCTTACAAGCGAAAAGTGATATTGCCGCGAGTATCGATGGTGAAATTTCTTTGTTTGGAAACTGCTTCTGGGGATGTGGTCTCGGAGGTGATTATGGAACTGAAGCAGCCTTCGGATACTTCTGGGGGCACAACTATAAGATCATTGATATAACCAACTCAATCATCCAAGGAGGGGACGCTTTAATCAACGAGGGAGAATCTAGTCCGGGGCTACTTAAAAGTGTTGCTGAAGCCAGAGCTTTTAGAGCACACTCATATTTCACTCTATATAGACTTTTCAAAAACATCTATATTAAAACTGACCCGACTACTCCTGAAACCGCTTTTGATCGACCGTCGGATAAGTCAAGTAAAGAAGAAATTTTTGAATTGATCCGCGAGGATTTAAATTTTGCGAGTCAAAATCTTAGCTATACTGATCCGCAATTCGGCCGATGGACAAAAGGAGCGGTGGATCATGTTCGAGCAAAAGTAGAAATGTGGGATGAAAATTATGCAGAAGCTGCTCAGATAGTCGATGATATCGTAAATAACGGGCCTTATGCTTTGGTCAATGTTGAGGATGTTTTTGAAGGAGAGCTAAACCATAGCGAAACACTTTTTGCCATAAATTTTGAAAAGAACGCGATTGGAGGTGGTGCATGGCATCAATTGAATTGGCAGACTGTATCCCACTATTCTGCAGTTCCTGGGCTAAAACAATCGGTAGAAAATGGCGGGGATGGATTTGGATTTATTTCCCTGAATCCATATGCAGTCAACTTATTAAATGAAAGTCCAAACGACCGTAGACGAGATTCGTACTACATTTTTGAGTACTTATATAATGATGAAAACACGCTTCCTTCAGGGAAAAATATTGGTGATCCTTTGGATCAATATTCGAATGTTGAAGCAAACGATGATTTCTTCTTTTATTTCAAAAGACAAAATCCTGGTGTAATCAAATTCCTTGACAAGAATATCGATCCTACCGACAGAATGCATTTCAAAAACATAATGGTGTATCGCTTTGCGGAAACATTACTCATTGGTGCCGAAGCACACCTAGAGTCTGGGAACGTTGCTCAAGCACTGAACTATCTCAATCAAGTACGCACCAGAGCAGGAACACCTGCTGAAAGCGCGGTAACCATCGAAAACATATTTGAAGAAAGAGCAAGAGAGCTTGCATTTGAAGGGCAAAGATGGTACAGTTTAAAGCGTAAAAATCTGTTATATGACTATTTAATGGATCATATGAATTCCCCACTACTGAATGAATATTATTCGAGAAACCATGTAAATCCAACAGAAGTATACGAACCACACATGGTAAACTTACCCATCCCTCAAGGGGTATTAGATCTTTTAGGAGCCGGTTATCCTCAAAATGAAGGATATTTTAATAACTAATAATTAAATCAATGATTATGAAAACCAAATTTTTCTCTTTTTATGCCTTAATGGCAATCTTTCTTGTCGTTTCATGCGGCAAAAATGACGATGATGACGATACAGGAACGATTGTGATCGAGGTACCAGACGATACCGACACACAAGACCCGGTATTTATTGCAGCAGACCCCGACATTAACACGGGAACCTTGACTTTTGAACAAACTGGTCCGAGTTTTGCTTTGGAGAATGCTCAGCCAGAAGACAGAAGCCAAGGAAATTGGGGCTTTTTTGGAACAGTTGGTGAAAATAGTATCACTGTTTCCTACTCTGCAAATCCTGATGCTACTGGGGTGAATACATCTGCTAATGTAATTAAGGTTACAGAACCTGTGGGTGTAGAGTCTTGGGCTGGATTTTACTTTATGCTTGAAAATGCGATCAATTTTCCATCTGGCCAGGAGGCTATTGCTCTTGATTTTTACTCTCCAGGACCAAACCATAATGTTTTGCTTAAATTAGAAGATGGTTTGCCAAATGGTACAGAAGGAAAAAAATCGACCGGTGACTTATTTGCATTAACAACAGGTTCTGGGTGGGAGACTCTAGTGTTCAATATTCCAGAAAGAAGTGGTGAAAGAAATGGAATTTACAACACTATCACAATGATTTTGGGTTATAATGTTGCGAATACCGCAGAAACGGCCTACTACGTGGATAATTTCAGATTTGCTGCTCCTGTAGAAGAAGTCGTAGCTTCTGCGCCAACAACTGCTCCAACGCCTCCAACGTATGATCCTTCTACAGTGATTTCAATTTTCAGTGATCAGTATACATCTGTAGAAAGTAATTTAAATCCTAACTGGGGTCAATCAACCATCGTATCTACAGAAACGATTGCCGATAATACTGTGCTTAAATACGAAAACTTAAACTACCAAGGGACAGAGATCACCCCATCCATCGATGTCTCTGGTAAAGCAAGACTTCATATTGACTACTTTAGTGGTGACGCAACTACGCTTGAATTTTTCTTGATCAGCCCTGATGGTGATGATGAAGGAGACGCTCCTGATGAAATCGGCTACGCTCTTGATGTTACATCAGCACCAGGAGAATGGAATAGCGTTGACATTGACCTTAGCCACTTTGCAAGCGTTGTAAATCTAGAGGATGTTTTCCAACTCAAAGTAACTGGAAATGGTGATGTGTATTTCGATAACATCTATTTCTATGGTGGTGGATCTGACTCTGGAACCGACAGTGTTGGACAATACGATGGTTCATTTGGCGGTGCTACTGTAACAGACGGTACATATAATTTCCCAAGCGGAGCTGAAGCTTGGGCTGGATTTGCGAATAACAACGCAGACATGTACCCTCTATCTTTCCCACATGGAGGACGTATCACGTTTACAGCTTCAGCTGTTTCTGCTGACGTAGCGGTTTACTTTAGATTTGAACGACTACCCTATCCTGATACTGAACCTTCATTTAATACAGGACAGGTTACCGTCAGTGGTAGCGAACAAAGAGAGTATACCGTTGAAATTCAACCTCAAGATGCAGAAAACACTTTCAGTTCAGCTCTAATGTATCTTGTAACGAGAGATGCTGAAGTAAATATTTCAAATGTTACAATTCGTGAGTATGATGCTCCTCCTTCAGGAACAAATTACTCGCCTTCCTACGATGGTACTTTTGGTGGTGCTACGGTGACTGCTTCTGGGACGTATAACTTCCCTGATGGTGCAGAGGGTTGGGCTGGATTTGCAAACAATAACGCTGATATCTATCCAATGTCTTTCCCAAATGGTGGAAGAATTACCTTTAATGCATCAACAGAAGGAACAGATGTTGAGGTATATTTCAGATTTGAAAGATTGCCTTATCCTGATACTGAACCTTCATTTAACACCGCAAACACAACAATTTCAGGTGTGGATGTAACTAGTTATACCGTTGAAATTCCTCCCCAAGATGCAGCAAATACTTATAGCTCTGCATTATTTTATTTGGTGACACGAAATGCAAATGTGACTGTTACAGATTTTGTAATCACTTCATTTGACTAAAAAAATAATTAGTTAAACTTAAAGCTATCCTGCTCACGCAGGATAGCTTTTTAATTGATAAAATATGGCTGTTAAACAAATAACTTACTTCATCGTTTTACTGTTCTTCAACTTCGCATGCTCAAAAGATAATAAAGGAGAACTTAATGTAAATGTCACCCTAGGTGAAAGAGGAACTATCGTTGTAGATGCAAATGCAGAAGGTGCGGTAAATTATCGTTTTTCATTTGGAGATAACGCCGTATACAACGAGACGACAGGTCAAATAGAGCATCAGTATTCAGATCAAGGTACGTATACTATTGGGGTTTGGGCTTTTTTCGATAGTCAGGGGGAAGATTATACCTATAAAACCTTTGAAGTAGAAATTACAACTGCTGACGGATCACAAGGATCTGGAAGCCCCGTTGGCGCAATTGATAACAGTGAAGACGTAACCAATTATAGTGGTTTAACCCTCGTATGGAATGATGAATTTAACTATAGTGGGGCACCTTTAGATTCCAAATGGCATTTACAGTATATTCCTATTTTTGGTGGCGGATGGGCCAATAATGAAGAGCAACATTACACCGACAGAAGGGACAATTCTTATGTGAGTGACGGAACACTTAAAATAGTGGCTAAACGTGAAAGCTATATCTATGCAGGGAGCCGTAAAAACTATACGTCAGCAAGGTTAAATTCAAAATTTGACATGCAGTATGGAAGAATTGATGTTAGCGCAAAACTTCCTGAGAGTGCAGGCACCTGGCCAGCAATATGGACCCTAGGTACAAACATTAACGAGAGAGGAAACTACCACGGAAATACGGCAGGTAGTGTAGGTTGGCCAGCTTGTGGAGAAATTGACTTGATGGAACAAAATGGTTGGGATAAAACTCAAGTTCAAGGACATTTCCATTGGGCTGATACCAACAGTAATGAATATCAGAATTATGGGTTACAAAAAACCATACAACAATTAGGTATTTCAAGTCTGACAGATAATTTCCATCTTTACTCCTTGGAATGGAATAGAAGTTCATTGAAAATTTATATTGACAATAAACTACTGGTTAGCTTATCAAACACAAGCAATGTCCCTTACGATAACCCACATTATTTATTGTTAAATATTGCAATGGGAGGAGTTATGGGTGGAAATATCCCAGCTTCATTCAGTCAAGATACTATGGAAATAGATTATGTTCGATTTTATCAATGATTATAATTTTGATCGAAGAGCAACAAAAACCCTTCATAATAATGAAGGGTTTTTTTATTGACACAAAATAAACGTTGGTGTATCAATTTGAAATGCGGTGAAAGAAAATCTACAGAGTTGTCCCTGCGAACAAATCCTAATTCTATTATCTTTAACCAGCTAGATTTATTGAATGAAAAAAATAATCACTTTCATTTTTGCCCTTTATTCAGTTGTTATGCCCCTGATGGCACAAACCCCAACGACTTCAGGCTTTGCACCACCACAATGGACGATCAGTCCCCTAGAAAAAGACCCCATCATCGATGGAAAGGTGATCGACGATCCGCTGTGGAAAAATATAAAAGCCATTACCCAACTGCAACAAGTAACACCGGACTATGGCCAACCGGTGAGTGAAGCCACAAGCATACGCGTGGGCTATACCGCCAAAATGTTTTACGTGGCCGTAGTGTGCTACGATCGCAATCCCGACCAGATTGTTGTTTCCGATTCCCGGAGGGATGCAGACTTGAACGACGAAGACAGCTTTTTATTCATCATTGATACCTACAACGACCAACAAAACGGTTTTTTGTTTGGCACCAACGCCGATGCCATGCAATATGACGCTCAGATTGACAATGAAGGGGTGGGTAATTTCAATGCCAACCGGCAACAAGGAGGGGTGGTCGGAGGAACAAACATCAATTGGGACGCCTCATGGGAAGTACGCACCCATAGAGGAACCTATGGATGGAGCGCTGAGTTTGCGATCCCCCTAAAATCCATTCGCTTTTTGGCCGGGAAAGACAAAATCTGGGGCATCAATTTTCAGCGCAATATTGCCAAAAGAAGCGAAGTGGCGTATTGGTCGACTTTACCGTTGGGGCTAGACATGAAGAGGGTATCTCTCGCTGGGAAACTCAACGGTTTGGACTTAAAAAATCCTAAAAACCTAAAACTATTCCCCTATGCCATTGGTCAATACATCCGGGATGCATCCACCTCTCCGACCCAGTCAACAACCCGAGGCGATGTGGGCATGGATGTGAAATACAGTCTCACACCAGGACTCACACTAGATCTAACCTATAACACCGATTTTGCACAGGTAGAAGTCGATGAACAGCAAATCAATCTGGATCGCTTTAACTTGTTTTTTCCCGAAAAGAGGGCCTTTTTCTTGGAAAACGCGGGGCAATTTTCGGTGGGAAGCCCGGGCGAGGTTGACCTGTTCTTTAGCCGCCGAATTGGCATAGGCGATGAAGGAAATTTGGTGCCTATCTTGGGCGGTGGCCGCGTATCGGGAAAGGTGGGTCAAACCAACATTGGCTTGCTCAACATGATCACCGAAGCCACGGGAAACCGTGCTCAAAATGGGTTTTCAGTAGCGCGTGTCAATCACGATTTTTCGAACAGTCGTTCTTCCTTGGGGGCCATCTTTGTAGGAAAAACCAACCGTGACCACCCCACCGATGATTACAACCGCGTGGTCGCCTTGGACGGCAAATGGGGACTGGGGAAAAAAGCGGACATCACAGGGTTTTTCGCCAAAAGTTCTACCCCGGGAATTGATCGTAGGGATCATGCCTTCCAGGTCAAAACCAACTACAACTGGGACGGTTGGCGACTCAGTGCTGGCTATACCGAAGTAGGTGAAGGGTTTAATCCTGAAGTAGGGTTTCTGTTACGCACCGCCTTTCGCAAACCCGAGTTCTTGATCTTTAAGCAATGGCGAACACAAAAACTTGGTCCCATCTTCGAGGTGCGGCCACATATTTCCTACCGCAGTTATTTTGATTTTTCCGACCGATTGATCAGTAGCTTCTTGCATGTCGACAATCATTGGGTGTGGCCCAGTGGTTTTGAAATTCATACCGGGATCAATTTCACCACCGAAAGTGTGTTCACCCCTTTTACCATCACCGGAGTGACCATCCCCCAAGGACGCTACGACCATCAGGAGTTTCAATTTGTGCTTCAAACCAATCCCAACAAAGGCATCAATTTCTATAACCGAAGTATTGTGGGCGGGTATTATGGTGGTCAACGCCTGCAACTTTCCAACCGCATGAACATGAGAATAGGCGATCGGTTTAACGCCTACCTTGGGATCAATTACAATCACCTTCAATTGGAAAACGGTGACATCAGTGCATTGGTAGGCAGTACGCGATTGAGCTATTCTTTTACTCCACAGGTGTTTTTACAAAGCCTGGTGCAATACAATAATGTAACAAATATTACGTCGGTCAATGCGCGATTTGGTTGGCTAAAAACAGCCAATACCGGTTTGTTCGTCGTGCTTAATTTGGTCAAGGATGTCGACTGGAACGACCCCTTAAACAACCAAACGGTTTCGGTCAAATACACCCATCAATTCGATGTGCTCTAAAAAAGCGATTAAAAATTAGGGCATTTATTAGCAAAAAATGCTTTGGTGAGTGCTATTGAAATTCTTCATTGGGAAAAGAAATCTATCTACCGTCAATTTATTATTTTTAAAGCAAAAATATGATGATGAATAAACAAAGCATTGCACGGCCACTGGATCAGACTTCATTCTACAAGAACGTTTTTATCCTTTTTGCTTTCTTTTCTACCCTGACTGTTTTTGGGCAGAACAGTTATAATGATTATCCCACCTTCGACGGTAACTTCCATTATCAACCCAACCTTCGCTTGGGAGATGCCTTGACGGAGTTGATGAAAAAACCCGAGTCATCCATTGATCTGCAAGGGGTCAAAGGCAGTCCCTACTATCACGACCGCTATGTTTTTGCACAGGTGGGGCCAGACAAGTTAAGCGTGCGTTACAATGCGCATACGGGAGATTTTGAAACCTCAGGAGATAAATACATTATCCCCGTCGAGGGAATGATGGTCAAAACAAAGGAACACGAATGGTTCCATCATGGAGACAAATGGTTATTGGCCTTGGGCAATGATATTTTCTTGCATCCTGTAAAAAAATACTATCCGGGAAAACCCGCAAAAAACAGCATGTCACACGATATCGCCCCGGCCTTTCGCGAACTCTATGCGTATTACCAATGGGATGGAAAAACTTTTGTTGAGATCAAAAAACGTAAAGCGAAAAAACTCATTAAATAAAAAATAAAAGAACCATAAAAAAAACCCCTGACTACTCAGGGGTTTTTTTGTTTTGTTGGCCCACTAGGGCTCGAACCTAGACTCTTCTGAACCAAAATCAGACGTGTTGCCAGTTACACCATGGGCCATTAGCGGTGCAAATTTAAATAAAGTTTTGTTTTCATTTAAAAGATTTTGTGGGAAATTCAATTAAAACTAATTTTCATTGTTGGATAAACCGTAAAAATATGGTCGAGTTAATTATTACAGGGGGCACTTTCGATAAATCCTACGACTTTATCGCAGGTAAATTATTTTTTAACCAGACCCATATCCCACAAATGCTGGAGCGAAGTCGGTGCAGATTGCCCATAAAAGTAACCCCGCTTTTTCTTAAAGACAGTCTCGAGTTGACAACCAAAGACCTACAACGCATTAAAACCACTTGTCGAAACAGTCGAGAAAAAGCCTTGGTCATTACCCATGGGACAGACACCATGGTGGAGACAGCAAAACAATTGGCCGATCTCAAGCTTGATAAAACCATTGTGCTCACTGGCGCCATGATCCCCTATGCCTTCGGTCATTCATCGGACGGGTTTTTCAACCTAGGAGCAGCCTTTGCCTTTGCACAAAGCCTTCCTCACAATGTATACATCACCATGCAGGGGGAATATTTTTTATGGAATGCCGTAGAAAAAAATAAAAACATTGGGGTGTTTGAGAAAAAATAAATACCCATCTACTCCTATTTTAAGCTCAATAATTATTGATGATTAATCCGTACTTTCGTGGGAACTTAAGGGCTAACTTATGACTGAAAAACAAATTCGTTTTTGGAATCGTGTAACCGCTGCAGCCGTTTTTTGTATTGGTTTAATGACCTATGGACTAACCGTCGAGCCCACAGCAAGTTTTTGGGATGCGGGAGAATACATTGCCACCTCTGCCAAACTGCAAGTTGGACACCCTCCTGGCGCTCCCTTTTTTCAAATGATGGGCGCCTTTTTTGCCCTCTTTGCTTCTGGGCCTGAATCCACCGCCCTGATGGTGAACCTCATGTCTGTTTTTTCAAGTGCTTTTTGTCTGCTCTTTCTATACCTCAGCAACACACTATTGCTAAAAAAACTGCCCGCTTTTCAAGCGATCAAAACAAACGGTGCGGCCGTGGGCTATTTTGGAAGTGCTGCCGTGGGGGCATTGGCCTTTTGCTTTTCCGATAGTTTTTGGTTCAATGCCGTTGAAGCAGAAGTCTATGCTATGGCCACTTGTATACTGTCGGCACTTTTTTGGCTCGCCCTTCGCTGGGAACAAGAAATGAATACTCCTCGGGGGGACCGCTGGCTTCTCCTGATTGCTTTTGTTATTGGCCTTTCGTTTGGGGTGCATTTTATGGGCTTACTCACTATCCCAGCCATTGGGATGCTCTATTTTTTCAAAACCACGTCAAAAGTCACCTTTAAGAATTTTGTTCTTGCCAACATTGTTTCAGTAGCTATCCTGCTCTTCATATTTAAATTATTGCTGCCTTCCACCCTGGCTTTGTTTGGTAAAATGGAAGTGTTTTTTGTCAACCAAATGCAATTGCCCTTCAACAGTGGCACCATCATCACAGGAATACTCATGATTGGTTTATTTGCCTATGGCTTGCGCTACACTCAACAAAAAAAATGGGTGAATACCAACACCGGTTTACTGTGTCTGCTTTTCGTGCTTTTGGGCTTTTCTTCTTGGTTGATGTTGCCCATCCGTGCCAACGCCAATACGGTCATCAACGAAAATTCCCCTACCGACGCCAGACAACTCTTGGCCTATTATAACTTGGAACAATACCCGGAAACCCATTTGTTTTATGGCCCCATGTTTTCCGATATGTATGCGGGACAAGACGATGTGGAACCCTATATAGATGACAAACCCAAATATGAACGAGACGAAAAAACAGGGCGCTACGTGATTGTGAATCAATGGGAAAAGGCACGCATCAATGCCAACGGCAAACACAAAGGACTCCTTCCTCGGCTTTGGAGTGCAGAGCACGCAGAAAACTATATCAACTTTACAGGACCATTAAAATTCTCGATACGCCCGGAATATCGAAGCAGTCCAGAATTGAACCAACGGGTCTCTGAATTTTTGCAAGAACAAGCCGACGGAGCATTGACGGGTAAAGAATATCACCAGTTTTATCGCACAATGGCCCCTTACCTCGATATTGAAAAGCCGACCTTTTTTGCCAACTTGTATTACTTTTTCACCTATCAGGTTGATTATATGTACCTGCGGTATTTTCTGTGGAATTTTGTGGGACGGCAAGACGATATACAAGGGAACTACGACATTCTACACGGCAATTGGATCAGTGGAATTCCGTTCATCGATAGCCTTCGTCTGGGGAATCAGTCGCAGTTGAGCGATGACGCAAAAAACAACAAAGCGCGGAATACCTATTTCTTTTTACCCTTCATTTTGGGGCTTTTGGGCGTTAGTTTTTTATATCAACAAGACAAGAAGCGATTTTGGGTACTTCTCCTCTTTTTCTTGTTCACGGGGCTAGCGCTAAAGGTGTACCTCAACGAACGGCCTTTTGAACCCCGAGAACGCGACTATGCCTTGGTGGGGTCTTTCTATGTCTTTGCCATGTGGATTGCTTTAGGCACCTACTATTTGACCGATCGCGTGCGGCAAGTGTGGAAACAACAATGGACACAACCCCTGACTGTAGGGCTTTGCTTCTTGGCCGTTCCGCTCTTGATGGCCTATCAAAATTGGGACGATCACGATCGCTCGGGACGTTACACCGCGCAGTCTGTAGCCAAGTCCTACCTGACCTCAATTCAAGAGGACAAAGGCGCCATGATTTTTACCATTGGCGACAATGACACTTTTGCACTGTGGTATGCCCAAGACATCGAAGGGTATCGCACCGACGTGAGGCCGATCAACACCAGCTTGCTCGCAACAGATTGGTACATCGACCAAATGAAGCGCAAAACCTATAAAGCAGACCCAATTCCTTCGCAACTCAATCACAGCTTGTATGCATACGGTATTCGCGATTACATTAAATATGAGCCCATCATCGATACCCTGCGGTGGGACATCAAAGATTTCATGCAATGGGTGGCCAGTGATCATCCCCGCACCAAATACAAGAAATTGTTACAACAGTCAGGAATGGATCCAGAAAGATATCCCGAAGCCACACAAAACATGGTGTTTTATCCTACAAATAAAATCCGTGTGCCTGTCAATGTTGAGAATGTATTGGCCTCTGGCATTGTTAAAGAAGAAGATCGCGACTTGATCGTTCCCTATATTGACATCAATCTGCCCACCAGTGGACTGTATAAAAACCAACTGATGATGCTCGATATTTTGGCCAATAACGACTGGAAAAGACCCATCTATTTTACAGGGGGCAGCTATGCCGATGCCGAATATCTTTGGATGAAAGAATACCTTCAACTCGAAGGATTGGTCTACAAACTTGTTCCCATCAAAACACCCCTCAATCCCATTAATCCCTACTTGATGGGGAGAATCGACGCCGACCGTATGTATACCATTGTCCAGCAATGGGAATGGGGCAACGGAAACAGTCCCGATATTTATCACGATCCCGAGACCCGAAAAAACAGTATTTCCTACCGCAGTAACATGGCCCGTTTGGCTGAAGCCCTCATCGAAGAAGGAAAAACAACAAAAGCAAAGGAAATCATGGATTTGGCTGTAGACAAAATGCCGGTCGATTTTTTTGGCTACTACAGTTTACTCACACCCTTTATCGATGGTTACTACCGCATTGAGGAAAAGGAAAAAGCACGTGCGCTCTTCGAACAAGTCCGTAGAAAACATCAAAGCCAGTTGAACTATTTCAATAGTCTGGGACTCGATCTTCAATACGAAACAGGAGAAGAAATCCTGACCGAAATTGAACGGTATAGAGCCCTTGTAGAAGCCGTATTGAACAACAACGACGACGAAAAATCTGGAGACTACATCGAAGCATTTATTTCCAGTAGTCGCCCTTTTTCTTTTCTCTATGGCGCCTATGATTATTATACGGCTTTGCAACCCTTTGTAGAAGGCTTATACCGCAGTCAGAAAATAACCTCGGCCCAGTCACTTGTCAATAAAATTGCTGAAGTATACGATGAGCGCCTTGCCATTATTGCGCAGTTCGATTCCAACAGACAGCTTGAACTCGAAGACCGCATCATGGAGGAAGTCAATGCTTATCGTGAATTATTGTTGTTTGTGAATCGCTATGACGAAACAGAACAGCGCGAAAAGCTAGAACAACGAATCTATGCGAGCATGAAAGATTTGACTCTTTTCAAAGACATTATCGAGAACTAACTAGTCCGTAAATTCCTGTAACAAACCAATGAGGGTATTGGCGTCCTGCTCACCGCTTTGTCGCCATACCATTTCCCCTGTTTTGTAGATCATCAATGTGGGCACAACTTTCACACGGAGGGCCTCGACCAATTTGGGGTTTTTGTTGACATCAATTTTGATGACTTTCCCTTGGTCACCCACAGCAGCGGCAACGGCCGTCAGAGTGGGATGAAATTCCTGATAGCGTTCCTCTAACTCTTCAAAAAAAACGAGCAATAGTGGCGTGGTTCCATCGATTAATTCTCCAAATTTTGACATGATCGAAAGGGTTACATCGTATTTATAGTACGAATGTAGTTTATTTTATTTAAACTTCTTGTGCTGAACGCTTTAGGGTGATGACGGTAATTTCTGGCCAAATCCCCACGCGGCCGGGATAGCCCAAAAAGCCAAACCCGCGGTTGACATTGATCCATTGATTGTTTTGGGTGTAAAGGCCAGCCCACTGCTTGTAACGCCACTTGACGGGACTCCACTTGAACCACCCCGGGATTTCAATACCAAACTGCATTCCATGGGTATGACCACTCAACGTAAGGTGGAAAGCATAGGGATGCGGCAACACCTTGGCTTCCCAATGCGACGGGTCGTGGGAAAGAAGAATTTTAAAGTCCTTTTCTTCCACCTGTGCAACGGCTTTTTCTAGGTCTCCCGCCTTTTTAAATCCTCCTTTACCCCAGTTTTCAACCCCGACCAAGGCCAGTCGCTGACCGTCTTTTTTTATAAAACGGGCTTCGTTAAGCAATAGGTCAAAGCCCATTTCCGCTTGCATGTTGAACAATTGTTGGAGGTTGTTGGCTTTGGCTTTGGCCGAAGGCCAAGGGGTGTAATCGCCATAGTCGTGATTGCCCAAAACAGAATAGACCCCCAACGGGGCCTTTAGGCGCGAAAAGGAGGATTTCCACGGAAGAAGTTCGCTCGATTTATTGTTGACAATATCACCGGTGAAGAGAATCACATCCGATTGTTGTTTGTTGATCAAATCAATGCCGTAGTTCACTTTTTCAGCATTGTCAAAACTCCCGCTGTGAATGTCTGAAATTTGGGTCAGTTGAAAGCCGTCGAAAGCCTCCGGCAAGTCCTCAAAACCGAGTTCGTAGTGCAACACTTTATAATTGTATTTCCCCCGAATCATCCCTACCAGTAGGGAAGCGAAAGGAATAGCCGCAAGACCAATGGCCAATTGGGAAAAGAATTTTCTTCGGCTGGGCAAAAACGCTGTCCCTTTCTCTCCTTTAAAAAAATGAACAACTCCCTGAAAAAATCGCCAAATGTCTTCCAAGGCCAACAAGGTAATTAACAGGAGTTGAAAAACAATAACCGCCATGAAAATCCCCGCGGCAATACTCATGATTGGGGTAAATCCACTGGCTCGAGAATAGGAGAGAAAATGCACGAGGAAGTTGACGTAAACCACCAAAAGTCCTCCCGTATAGCACACCACCACCCATCGGCTGGCGTGCATGGCTTTTAATGCTTGGAGGGTATAAAAATAGAGACCTCCCAAAAATAGGAGTAAAAATATCCAACGGATCATAGCCAACTTATTTCATCTTTTGTGCCAAATTTACAGCTTTCCCGTCGGACAAACTGGCTACAAAACAGGTAGCATTAAGCAATGTTTGATAGAGGGTAGGTGCAAGGATGGGGACTTCTTTGGGAATCAATCGAAGTACAATTTGATCATAAGGGGTGGTCGAATGATGAAAAGCATTGGCAGCGGCTTCACAAAAGGCCGATAGTAGTGTATTGATGACCTTATAGCCCACAATTTCTTTGTGGAGCACTTCCTGTGAGCGGTAGACTTTGTCGACACTAATGGCGATGATGTCGTCAATTTGTGCTTTGTACTTACTTTTATCGAGCAATGCCGATGAAAACTCCCCGGATAAAATGGCTTGCTCGTGGGTTAAAAAGATTTCAACGGCATCGTGAATGAGGCTATTGATGGCCAAAGAACGCAAATAGCTCATGCGCTGCGAAGTGAACTGAAGACTGGCATATTTTTCTCTGTCCATGCGATCCTTGACCAAGTTGATCAGGTATTCCAAGGCGAAGTCTTCGGCAATCCATCCCAAGTTAATCCCGTCCTCAAAGTCGATGATGGTGTAGCAAATATCGTCGGCAGCTTCGACCAAAAATGCCAACGGGTGACGATGACAACGGTCGGCAGAAACCAAGCCCATTTCTTTGGAAAGCATCTTAAAAAATGTTTTCTCTGACTGGAAATAACCAAACTTTTTGTCGGCAATATGGGGCGTTGGACGATGAGGGATCGATCCTTTAGGATATTTCATGAACGCCCCTAAGGTTGCATAACTGATGCGCAACCCCCCGGGGGCACCGGGCAATGACTCGGTAAGAATTTTAAATCCGTTCGCGTTGCCTTCAAACTTGCATAGATCGGTATACTCGGCCGCTGACAATTGCGCTTTGAATTGTTGTCCTTGACCGTGCGAAAAATAATGCCCAATGGCTTTCTCTCCACTGTGACCAAAGGGAGGATTCCCGATGTCGTGGGCCAAGGCAGCAGCGGCAACAATGGCACCAAAATCGTTGGCTTGATAACCGTGAACCGTCGACAAATGTGGATGTTTGTCCAAGAGGGCTTTCCCAGCCAAACGCCCTAGACTTCGCGCCACTACCGACACCTCCAAACTGTGCGTAAGTCGGGTATGGACGAAATCGGTTTTTGAAAAGGGAATGACTTGCGTTTTATCTTGTAGAGAACGAAAGGAGGAGGAAAATACAATCCGGTCATAATCTACCTCAAAACCCAATCGAAGTTCGTCTTGTTCTTTGCGAATGCGCTTGGTGGTATCGCCAAATCGTTGAAGGGATAATAGCTGTTCCCAGGTCATGATCTTTTTTTTGTAAAAGTAAAAAAAAGATTCCCCCGCTTTCGCTGTATTAAGCCTATGTTAAGCACAATGTGTTTTCATAACATTGAATTAAGCTTTTTGTGGAATAAAGTTAAAATTCATTCGATACATCTTAACACTGGACTAAAATGATGCAACGGGGCTTCACGTAATTTTGGACAAAACAAAATACAAAATGAAAAACAGATTTCTTTATCTAGCCTTTTCTACTTTTTTAGGATCATTTGTTTCCTGCACCCCAGAAGCAGAAACAATCATTGAAACGGTTACTATAACCGAAACTGTAACGGTAACGACCTCATTGCCTACACCTGACACAACAACTGTTGGATCGGGAGGAATCTTTTACATCGACGATACACAAACGTGGACCAATGACAGAATTTGGGTGTTGGATGGAAAAATTGTTGTTCGCAGTGGTGGCGTCTTGAATATTGAAGCTGGAACCATCATCAAATCTGAAAATGAGCAAGGAGTAGACGCTTCTGCCCTCATCATTGCTCGAGGAGCACAAATTTTTGCCCAAGGGACGGCCAACCAGCCCATCATCTTTACCGATGTAAATGATAATATTGACTATACAAACGGAATTGTAAGCCCTAATCGTGTTCCTACAGACACTGGTAAGTGGGGAGGTATCATTGTTTTAGGAAATGCCATGGTAGGACAAGACGGTGGCAATGATGATATTGAAGGAATTGCCTCCGGCTTTGACTGGACCAATTACGGGGGGGACAATGACAACGATTCATCGGGTGTATTGTCCTATGTATCCATTCGTCACAGTGGTACTCAGCTCGCTGGAGGAGACGAAATTCAAGGGCTCACTCTTGGCGGTGTAGGTGCAGGAACAACCATTGAACATATTGAAGTTGTTGGGAGTAATGATGACGGCATCGAAATTTTTGGCGGATCGGTAGATGTATCCAACGTTGTCATCTTCGCGCAACGCGATGACGCTCTAGATTTAGACCAAGGCTACAAAGGCACCATTACTAACGCTGTTATTGCTTTACGAGCCAATTCGGACAACCCTTTTGAGATCGACGGAACCGAGGATTCGACCTTGGCCAATGATGGTGTCTACACGGTCAACAATATCACCGTGTATGGAGCTGACAATCCCGAGCCAGGAAAAAATAACCTAGGGGATTGGAAAAGCGACGCAACAGGACTGACCAATAATGTGGTCTATAAAAATATTGCTGGTCTTGCCATCAAGGGTATCGATGCTGATACCTACAACGGTCAAGCAACGACAGCCTCACTAGGCAACCTCAACTTTAATCAATTCAACTTCATCACCTCAGCATCTTTAGCCGATCTTTTTGCCAACACATCGGTGAGTGATTATGCCGATTGGGCCGCAGTTGTTTCTTCACAAGAAGCAAATACAGGGGCCAATGAAGAAGCCTTGAGTTGGACCCTTTGGAGTGCCTTATCAAATTAATATTACAACAACTATCTATAAACAATTTGCCTGGTGAAACGCCAGGCAAATTTTTACGTTTAAGCCAATGAGAACTTTTTTAAATTATTTTGCCCTTTTCTGTACAACTTTTGCGTTTTCACAATCCGTGATCACTGGGACAATAAACGATGGAGAATTCAACGATCCATTACCCTTTGCGAACGTCGTTTTGAAAACCGCCGATGGGGCCATCAACCTTGGGGGGAGCACTTCCGATTTTGATGGAAAATACAGCTTTGAAGTAACCCAAGGGACCTACCTTCTAGAGTTCTCCTATGTGGGCTACAGCACCCAAAAGATCACAAACATCGTCGTGAATACCGATGGCGAGGTGATTGTTGATATCACCCTGAATGCTGCAGATAATGCCTTGGAAGAAGTTATTGTAACTACCTCTCAGCGACAAAACTCAGAGCAAGCAGTCCTTGCGTTGCAGAAAAAATCGATCAATCTTATGGACGGACTTTCCGCCCAATCGATCAAAAAATCGGGGGATACCAATTTGGCCAGTGCTATTAAACGTGTTCCGGGAGTCTCTATCCAAGATGGAAAATTTGTTTATGTCCGTGGACTTGGAGATCGCTATTCAAAGACCCTGCTTGGTGGACTTGAGATCCCTGGTCTCGATCCTGATAAAAATACGCTTCAACTAGACATTTTCCCGACCAATCTTTTGGATAATATTGTCGTGAGTAAATCCTCCAGTGCTGACCTAAATGCCGACTTCACTGGGGGCGTCGTCAACATTATACTCAAAGACTTTTCGGCACTGCCAGAATACAGTTTATCCCTTTCAGGTTCCTACAATCCATCGATGAACTTGGTCAACAATGCCATTGAAAACAACCCCAACGGGGTCAATTTCTTTGGTTTCAACAACGGTTACTTTGATCGGAGAATTGGGGCACAACAAGAAATTCCTATGCCCGAGGTTTCTCAACCCGAACGCTCGGCGATCCTGACCAGAATCACCGAAAAATTTGAACCCGAAATGGGGGCCCATCGCTACAGTAGTGGTTTGAATTTTAACATAGGTGCCAGTGCAAGCAACCAATTCGTTCTCAATGACAAGCACACCCTTGGTTTTATCGCTGCACTTGGTTTTCGCTCAAATACCGAATACTATGCCGACTATGCCACTGGAACCACCAATAAAGAACCCAGTGGAATTACTCAAGAGACCTCTCAAAATGGAGAATTGGGAAAAATTACTAAACTGGCCAGCGGACTCGTGGGTGTTGCTTTGAAAACAGAAAACTCAAAATACAAACTCAACCTCCTCAATTTGCGCAGTGCAGAGTCCAGCGCAGTGGATGCCGTTTATCAAGATTACCTCGAAAATCCATACATCGGGATTGCCAATATTCTTACCTATACCGAAAGAAATATTGTAGCCATCCCGTTTCATGCTAAACACATTTTGAATGAAGGGAAATCCGTCATTGAATGGAAAATCGCACCTTCCTTTGCCGAAGTCTTTGACAAGGACTTTAAGAAGACAGTCTTTGAAACCGATAATGAGCGATCTTTCTTTATCCTTTCGCCAGCAACGACCCAACTTCCTCAACGCCTTTGGCGAACACTGCGGGAAAATGCGATAGCCAGTAACGCCATTTACACCCAAGAACTCAACGAAGGAAAAATCGAAGGGAAAATAAAGTCAGGAGTTTCATTTTCATCGAAAAACAGAACCTTCCGTACCTCAAATTATTCCATCGATTTCATTGGCCGAAGTGAAACCCTCTTGGGCAATCCAAACAATATCCTTGATCCCGATAATCTCTGGACACCACAAAACAATGAAGGATCCTTTTTGGTCGGTAGCTTCCAGCGTACCAACCAATACGATGCCAACAGTAAAACCTTTGCAGGCTTTGCTTCTGCCGAACTCAAACTAAACGAAGAGTGGAAAACTGTTCTTGGAATTCGTTTTGAGAATTATGTGGTCAACTATACCGGGGAAAGCCTTGAACAGGATATTTTTGACAATGCCGAGTTGATCAATGTCAATGACTTTTTCCCTTCACTCAATGTCATTCGTTCGTTGGACGAGGATACCAATCTTCGATTCTCTTATGCCAGAACAACGGCACGACCCAGTTTTAAAGAAAACTCCGCCGCGCGAATTTTTGATCCCATCACGGAACGTTTCTTTATCGGGAATACCGATTTAAATCCTTCCTACATTCAAAACATCGATTTACGTTACGAAAAATATGGAACGGGTAACCAATTTTTTGCCGTAAGCGCATTCTTCAAACACTTGACCGACCCCATTGAAATTGTGGCTTTTGATTTCAATACCGCTAACCAGTTGATTGCACGAAACAATGAAAAAGCAACTGTTTTTGGTGTCGAAGTTGAATACCGAAAAAACATCATCGACAATGATCTTAAACGATTGGCGTTTAACATGAATACTTCCGTGATTCACTCTAGCCAAAAAATGAGCGATGGAGAATATCAAGGAAGAGTCATTACAGAACCCAACCGCGATATTGATCCCTATCGAATGCTGCAAGGTCAATCGCCTTTGTTGGTCAATACCGGACTGACCTACACGCTGGTAGAACAAAATATTGAATCGAGTTTATTTTACAACGTACAAGGCAAAACGCTTGAAGTTGTAGGAGTAGGAAACATCCCTGATGTTTTCACTGATCCTTTCCACAATCTGAATTTAACGGTGATCAAAAAATTTGGAAATAACGATCAGCAGAGTATCACCCTCAAGGTACGGAACATCCTAAATGACACCCGCGAAAGCTACTATGACTATTTTGGAGAACAACAGCTTCCTTTCTCGTTGTATCAGTTGGATAGAACATTTTCGTTGGGCTACAACATTAAATTCTAAAGTCTTGTTGGAAACTAGAAAATGAAGTAGATTTATTACCACGTATATCATGGACAATCTATATTTCTACATCATCATTCTCTTGAGTCTTTTGGCCATCGGAGATTTGATCGTTGGCGTAAGCAATGACGCTGTAAATTTTCTTAATTCTGCCATTGGCTCCAAAGCGATTTCTTTTCGCAACATCATGATTTTGGCCAGTCTGGGCATTGCCTTTGGCGCCATATTTTCCAGTGGAATGATGGAAGTGGCACGAAAAAGTATCTTCAATCCTGCAGCGTTTAACTTTCAAGAGATCATTTTCATTTTCATGGCGGTGATGATCACCGACATTTTGTTGTTGGACTTTTTCAACACCTTGGGCATGCCGACCTCGACCACCGTTTCGATCGTATTCGAACTGTTGGGAGCTGCCATTGTGATGGCTTTGATTAAGATCTATGCCAATGGTGGGGGGATTGCAGAACTGAACGATTACATCAATACCACAAAAGCCACACAGATTGTTTTTGGAATACTACTCTCCGTCGTTGTGGCGTTTAGTATTGGTGCTTTTGTCCAATGGATATCGCGTTATCTGCTCACTTTCTATTTGGAGGACAACAATCTTCTCAAAAAAACCTTGTTTGGGGGCATTTCCCTCGCAGCACTTTCGAATTTTATCCTCATCAAAGGGCTTAAAGGAACCGACTTTGCCAACCAGGCCATGGCGGTTTTGGATGGGAAAACACTACGATCCTTTCTCAATGATGAAATGCTTTTAGTGAATGGCGTCAACGTGGTGGTTTGGTGTGTGCTTTCTTACTTGCTCATTCGATTGTTTAAAGTCGATATTTTTAAGCTCATTATTGCTGTGGGCACATTCGCCTTGGCCCTTGCCTTTGCAGGCAATGACTTGGTCAACTTTATTGGCGTGCCTATCGCAGCCTTTCAATCCTATGAAGCCTGGGTGTCTTCGGGTATTCCGGCCGAAAGTTACCAAATGGACGTTCTAGCGGCCAAAGTCCCTACGCCTACGCTCTTTCTATTGGCATCGGGTGTGATCATGATTCTAACGCTTTGGTTTTCTTCAAAAGCCAAGAATGTTGTGAAAACATCGCTAGACTTATCCAACCAATACGATACCAAAGAACGGTTTAAATCCAATGCGCTGTCCCGAGCGATTGTTCGTTTATTCACTTTTTTGGGTGACCGTATTCATGCTGCACTTCCATCAAAAACCAAAAAAAGTATTGAGCGACGTTTTGCGCTCATTCCAAAAAATAGTCAAGGAACATGGACAGAGGACACCCCCTCTTTTGATATGATGCGGGCCAGT
This sequence comes from Candidatus Arcticimaribacter sp., assembly GCA_011526265.1. Taxonomy (GTDB): domain Bacteria; phylum Bacteroidota; class Bacteroidia; order Flavobacteriales; family Flavobacteriaceae; genus Arcticimaribacter. The sequence continues at coordinate 24,010 of WTJN01000067.1, forward strand.
ATCAATCTGGTCGTTGCAGCCGTCCTTATATCTGCCGCAACATCGCTGAAACTTCCCTTGTCAACAACCTATGTCACGTTTATGGTAGCCATGGGAACCTCGCTGTCGGACAAGGCATGGGGACGAGATAGTGCCGTCTATCGGGTTTCTGGAGTACTCAATGTTATTGGAGGATGGTTCTTTACCGCACTTAGTGCCTTTACGGTTTGCGGAGTGATCTTGTATTTGTTTGTTATTGGCGGTCCGGTGGCCATTGCTTCCATTTTCTTTTTTATCGTTGTCATCATTGGTAAAAACTTTTTGCAGCACCGAAAGAGAAATGCTGAAACTGCAGAACAAACATCAGTCTTGCGTGCCGAAAGCCGTTCATTCCTGGGAGTGATTCAAGAAGCAGATGAAAACATCACTCAGGTAGCCATTGGCGTTGATCGGTCCTATACCCTGCTCATTGAGGGACTCTCCACGCAAAACATAAAAAAACTACAAAAGGCCAAAAATCAAGTCAATGAATTGACCGAAAACATTCATGATTTGAGAAATAATCTCTTTTTCTTTATCCGAAACTTGGATGACAATAGCGTCGGTGCGAGTACATTTTATATCAATACCCTACGCTATATCCAAGACATCATCGAAGATGTTGACTATTTAGTCAATATCAGTTTTGATCATGTCAACAACAATCACAGCAAACTCAAGCTGAGTCAGATTAGAGCCTTGAAAGATATTTCTGAATGGATCGATGTGCTCTTGAAAGGATCCATTAATGCTTTTGAAGATAACTCACTAAAGCAATTGGGAGAAGTGCTGGGACAAAAGGAAGCAATTATTGGTTCGTTGGATGAAAAAATCTATGATCAGATTGAACGTACGCGAAAAGAAGAAACGAGTCCAAAAAATACGACGCTATACTTCAATATTTTGCTGAAATCGAAGGATTTGATTGCACACAAGATTGCTTTGATCGAGGATTTTTATCAGCACACGCTAACGCTTAAAACCGAGCTTTAGGCGTTATTTTTGGTTGGCAACCAAGGGGGTGCTTTTTTCCCAGGTCATGTGTTTCTCAATTGCATTGCGCTTGAAAGTAACTTCTGTCATCCCTTTCTGATTCCAAAACATCCAGTTTCCTGTGCGTTTTCCGCGCTTGTAATACCCAATAGAAACCAATTGCCCCTCTTGGTCATAGCTGACCCATTTGCCGTGCAGTTGATTATTTTTAATGGTTCCTTCCTGTGCGACGGCACCATTGGCATGATAAAAAGTTACGTTGAAAATATTTCCTTCCTGATTGACCTCAACAGGTGTTTTCGCTGTCTCTGACTGGTCTTGTGCAGTGGCGTGTAAACCCAACACAAATACGAACATAAATAATACCTTTTTCATTGTCTTTCATTTTATATCATACACAAAGTTAACAAAAAATCGACAAACTGGTAACATTTGCGTAACATTAAATTAACATTGGTAAATCAGACAACAAAAAACCCTCTGACTTAGAGGGTTTTAAGGTAGCAATTAAACAGTGATTTATGAACCACACATCAAGCAATCGTCGTCTTCACTTTCACGTGATTGCTGCAACATCTGCTTCAGTTCTTCTGGAGTTAATGGCTCTACAGGCACTGCGGCTGGATTACCAGCACCTGCAGCTACAGTAGCTTGAGACGCTGGTGAAGCCACTTTTTCTTTATTACTCAAGGTGAATTTAATGGCATCCACCGCAGACTTGGTTCGCAAGTAATACATCCCTGTTTTAAGGCCAGATTTCCACGCATAAAAATGCATTGAGGTGAGCTTCGCCATAGTGGCTCCCTCCATAAAAAGGTTGAGCGATTGCGACTGATCTATGAAGTACCCGCGTTGGCGCGACATGTCAATGATGTCCTTCATACTCATTTCCCACACTGTTTTGTACAATTCTTTGATATCGTCTGGAATACCTTCAATTTGTTGTACAGAACCGTTGGCCCGCATGAGCTCTTGTTTCATCTCTTCGTTCCAAAGTCCCCGTTCTACAAGGTCTTCCAAAAGGTGTTTGTTGACCACAATGAATTCCCCAGAGAGGACGCGACGGGTATAGATGTTTGATGTATAGGGTTCAAAACATTCATTGTTCCCTAAGATTTGTGAGGTAGAGGCCGTGGGCATGGGCGCAACGAGCAGCGAGTTACGCACCCCGTGTTTCTTTACATCTTTGCGCAGTGCCGCCCAATCCCATCGTCCCGAAAGTTCTTCGTCTTTGATTCCCCAGAGGTTATGTTGAAATTTTCCTTTTGAAATGGGAGAGCCTTTATAGGTTGTATACGGGCCTTCTTCCTGTGCCATTTCCATAGAGGCGGTCACAGCAGCGAAGTAAAGTGTTTCAAATATTTCTTGATTCAATTCTTTGGCCGCATCAGAAGTAAAGGGCATCCGCAATTGAATAAACGTATCGGCAAGGCCTTGGACCCCTAAACCAATGGGGCGGTGGCGCAAATTGGAGTTTTCTGCTTCAGGTACGGGATAATAGTTTCGGTCGATAACGCGGTTCAGGTTTTTGGTCACGCGTTTGGTGACGCGGAAGAGTTCCTCGTGATCGAAAGCGCCTTCATTCACAAACATGGGCAGTGCAATAGAGGCCAAGTTACATACGGCAACCTCATCAGGGGCTGTATATTCCATGATCTCTGTACAGAGGTTGGAGGATCGAATGGTCCCCAGGTTTTTCTGATTGGACTTGCGGTTCGCAGCATCTTTGTAGAGCATGTAGGGCGTTCCTGTTTCGATTTGCGACTCGAGAATTTTTTCCCACAGCTCGCGCGCACGAATGGTTCTTCTCCCTTTTCCCTCGGCTTCGTACTGGGTGTAAAGGGCTTCAAACTCGTCGCTGTGACAGTTGTATAAGTCCGGACATTCGTTGGGACACATCAAGGTCCATTCCGCATCCGCTTCTACACGTTTCATAAAGAGGTCTGGCGTCCACATGGCATAAAAAAGATCGCGCGCACGCATTTCTTCCTTTCCATGGTTTTTCTTAAGATCTAAAAAGTCAAAAATATCGGCATGCCATGGTTCAACATAAATGGCAAAAGATCCTTTTCGCTTTCCTCCACCCTGATCAACATAACGGGCAGTGTCATTGAAAACACGCAGCATGGGCACGATACCGTTCGATGTTCCGTTGGTTCCCGCAATGTAGGACCCTGTCGCACGAATGTTATGGATAGACAAACCAATTCCACCGGCAGACTGTGAGATGCGGGCGGTTTGCTTTAAAGTATCATAGATTCCATCAATACTATCCTCTTTCATGGTCAGCAAAAAACAAGAGGACATTTGTGGTTTGGGTGTACCGGAATTGAAAAGCGTTGGGGTGGCATGCGTGAAGAAGCGTTTCGACATCAACTCGTAGGTTTCCAACACGGCATCAATGTCTTCCATATGAATCCCAACCGATACGCGCATGAGCATATGCTGTGGGCGTTCTACTATCTGACCGTTGAGCTTGAGCAAGTAAGAACGTTCAAGGGTTTTAAACCCGAAAAAATCATAGCCAAAATCACGGTTGTAAATGATGCTCGAATCCAAAACATCTTTGTGTTTCTTAATGACGTCATACACTTCATCAGACAACAACGGTGCCTCTTTCCCTGTTCTTGGGTTGACATAGGTATAGAGGTCCGTCATTGTGTCGTAGAACGATTTTTTGGTATTCTTGTGCAGGTTGGAAACCGAAATACGCGCCGCTAACTGTGCATAGTCAGGATGCGTGGTGGTCATGGTCGCTGCAATTTCCGAAGCCAAATTGTCCAATTCCGAGGTGGTTACCCCGTCATACAAGCCTTCAATAACACGCATGGCTACACGAACGGGATCAACGAGAGGATTGAGGTTATAGCAAAGTTTTTTTACTCTTGCCGTGATTTTATCGAACATGACGGGTTCCTTTCGCCCGTCTCTTTTGACTACGAACATGCGTTTTTGGTTTTATGATTATACTAAACTTTGTCTTTCTTCAAAGACAAAGTGGGTTTCCTATTTTGTCTAGAAATCGGCGTCGAAACTAATTTTTGTTTCTTGCTTTTCGTTGTTCAACACCCCTGCTTTTTGGTATTCAGACACGCGCTTTTCAAAGAAGTTGGTTTTTCCTTGCAAAGAAATCATGTCCATAAAATCAAAGGGATTACTGACATTGAATTGCTTTTCAATGCCCAATTCTACCAACAGTCGGTCGGTAACAAACTCTAAATACTGCGTCATCAACTTCGCATTCATACCAATCAAACTCACGGGGAGTGATTCTGTAATAAATTCTCGCTCAATGGTGAGGGCGTCGAGAATGATATCTTTAATTCTTTCTTTGGGCACTTTATTGACCAAATGATGGTTGTGTAAGTGAACAGCGAAGTCACAATGCACGCCTTCGTCACGAGAAATAAGCTCATTGGAAAAGGTCAAACCGGGCATTAAACCACGCTTTTTAAGCCAATATATACTACAGAAAGCACCTGAAAAGAAGATCCCTTCAACAGCTGCAAAGGCAATGAGGCGCTCTGCAAAAGAATCGGATTCGATCCAGCGAAGGGCCCATTCGGCTTTTTTCTTAATGGCTGGAAAAACTTCAATGGCTCGGAAAAGCTGATCTTTTTCTGCTTCGTCTTTAACATAAGTATCGATCAACAAGGAATAGGTTTCAGAGTGTATGTTTTCCATCATGATCTGGAAACCATAGAAGAATTTAGCCTCAGAATATTGTACTTCGTTCACAAAGTTTTCTGCAAGGTTTTCGTTGACAATCCCATCGGAGGCGGCAAAAAATGCGAGAATGTGTTTGATGAAATACTTTTCGTCTGCATTGAGTTTGGTGTTCCAGTCCGTGAGGTCTTGATGCAAATCAATTTCTTCAGCCGTCCAAAAACTTGCCTCCATTTTTTTGTACCATTCCCAAATATCATGGTGTTGAATAGGGAAAATTACAAATCGATCTTTGTTTTCTTGGAGGATAGGTTCTACGGCTGCCATAATCACATCTTTTTTTGATTTCTACTTCATTTTTGTTTCTAACAAAGATTTAAAATTGCGGCTAGAAATGAAAGCCATACTTATCCACAAAGGCCTATAGTTTTTAACAAATTATCCCCAATTTGACAAAAACAGGGTGAACAATGAAAAAATATAAATAG
>WTJN01000163.1 GCA_011526265.1 Candidatus Arcticimaribacter sp.
AACGTAGAAAAAAATAAGCAACTATGGCACGTTCATTAAAAAAAGGACCCTTTGTGCACCACAGCCTCGAAAAGAAGGTGTTGGCCAATGTGGAATCTGGAAAAAAATCAGTGATCAAAACATGGTCGCGCGCTTCTCTAATTACGCCTGACTTTGTTGGGCAAACGATAGGCGTACACAACGGCCGTCAATTTGTTCCCGTATATGTTACCGAAAACATGGTTGGACACAAGTTGGGTGAATTCTCTCCCACGCGTTCATTCCGCGGTCATGCCGGAGCAAAAAATAAAGGTAAAAAATAAGCGCTATGGGAAATCGTAAAAGACAATCTGCTCAAGCCGCCAAAGAGGCCAAGAAGCAACTAGCGTTTGCTAAACTCAACAACTGTCCAACCTCACCACGCAAAATGCGTTTGGTTGCTGACCAAGTTCGTGGAGAAGACGTCAACAAAGCCTTGGCTATTTTGAAATTTAGTCCCAAGGAAGCGTCTCGACGTCTCGAAAAACTTTTGCTATCGGCACTGGCCAACTGGCAAGCAAAAAACGAAGAAGCAGACATTGAAAAAGCCGCTTTATTCGTCAAAGAAATCCGTGTTGACGGAGGAAACATGTTAAAGCGTTTGCGTCCCGCACCTCAAGGGCGTGCGCACCGCATTCGTAAACGTTCCAATCACGTAACCTTGGTGATTGGGTCTAACAACTCAGAGAACTAATATGGGACAGAAGACAAACCCAATCGGCAATCGCCTCGGGATCATTAGAGGATGGGATTCCAACTGGTATGGTGGAAACGACTATGGCGATAAATTGGCCGAAGACGACAAAATCAGAAAGTACATTCACGCGCGCTTGATCAAAGCCAGTGTTTCGAATGTTATCATTGAAAGAACCCTCAAGTTGATCACCATTACCATTACCACTGCCCGTCCAGGAATCATCATTGGAAAGGCAGGGCAAGAGGTAGACAAGCTCAAAGAGGAATTGAAAAAGATCACCAACAAAGAAGTTCAGTTGAACATCTTTGAGATCAAACGACCTGAGTTGGATGCACGTCTCGTAGGCGCATCCATTGCACGTCAGATCGAAGGACGAATTTCTTACCGTCGTGCGATCAAGATGGCCATCGCGGCTGCCATGCGCATGAATGCAGAAGGAATCAAGATTCAGATCTCTGGCCGTTTGAACGGGGCTGAAATGGCTCGTTCAGAAGCTTACAAAGAAGGGCGTATTCCACTATCGACATTCCGTGCTGATATTGACTATGCTTTGGTTGAAGCGCACACCACTTACGGGCGTCTAGGCATCAAAGTGTGGATCATGAAAGGTGAAGTATATGGAAAGCGTGAGCTTTCTCCATTGGTCGGTATGCAAAAGAAAAGCAATGCCGGAGGTAAAAATAACAATCAACGTCAACGACGTCGTAAATAATAGCGAGTAGAGATGTTACAACCGAAAAGAACCAAGTTCCGTAAAGCGCAGAAAGGCCGCATGAAAGGCATTTCCCAGCGTGGTCATCAATTGTCAAATGGCATGTTCGGGATCAAATCCTTAGATGCCAAATTCATCACTTCACGTCAAATTGAAGCGGCGCGTATTGCAGCCACTCGATACATGAAAAGGGAAGGACAACTCTGGATTAAAATATTCCCAGACAAGCCCATCACCAAGAAGCCCTTGGAAGTACGTATGGGGAAGGGTAAAGGAGCACCCGAATATTTCGTAGCTGTGGTCAAACCAGGACGTATTATGTTTGAGGTCTCTGGGGTTCCCTTGGATGTTGCCAAAGAAGCCTTGCGCTTGGCGGCACAAAAACTCCCCGTCCGAACTAAATTTATTATTGCACGCGATTTTGAAGCATAATAGTGCTAGATTATGAAACAAACAGAAATTATCAATCTTTCGTTGGCCGATCTCCAAGATAAATTGGATGAGCACCAAAAACAATTGGCCGAGTTGACCATGGCACATGCCATTACGCCACTCGAAAACCCCTTGCAAATTCGCTCTGTACGCCGTACAGTTGCCCGATTGCAAACGGCCATTACGCAAAGACAATTAGAAGCATAAGCCTTATGGAAAGTAGAAACTTACGTAAAGAACGCATCGGTGTAGTGACCAGCAACAAAATGGACAAATCCATTGTGGTCTCTGAGGTCAAGCGTGTGAAGCACCCCATGTATGGGAAATTCGTTTTGAAAACAAAAAAATATGTTGCCCACGACAATCAAAACGATTGCAATGTTGGCGATACAGTTAAAATCATGGAAACCCGTCCTTTGAGTAAATCAAAGTGCTGGCGTCTAGTAGAAATCATCGAAAGAGCGAAGTAATCATGTTACAACAAGAATCAAGATTAAAAGTAGCCGACAATACCGGCGCCAAAGAAGTGTTGACCATCCGTGTATTGGGAGGGACCAAGCGTCGTTATGCTTCCGTAGGCGATAAAATTGTTGTTACTGTTAAAGAAGCCTCTCCTTCTGGAACAGTAAAAAAAGGACAAGTGTCTACCGCCGTTGTGGTACGCACCACCAAAGAGGTTCGTCGCCCCGATGGTTCATACATCCGTTTTGACGACAATGCCTGTGTATTGCTCAACCCAACTGGCGAAATGCGCGGTACACGTGTGTTTGGTCCAGTGGCACGGGAACTCCGTGACAAACAGTTCATGAAAATCGTTTCACTTGCACCTGAGGTGCTTTAAGCTATAGGCATGGGAAAATTAAAAATTAAAAAGGGAGACAACGTTCGTGTTATTGCTGGTGCACATAAAGGTGCCGAAGGCGAAGTAATGCGTGTATTTCCCGAGACGAATAAAGCACTCGTTGGTGGAGTAAATTTGGTAAAAAAACACGCCAAGCCAAGTGCTCAAAATCCTCAAGGAGGGATTCAAGAAAAAGAAGCTGCTTTGCATATCTCTAACCTGTCTTTGTTGACTGCCGATGGTCAAACAACACGGGTAGGCTACCGCATGGAAGGAGAGCAGAAAGTACGCTTTGCGAAAAAAAACAATGAAGTTATTTAGTGATGAGTTATACACCTAGACTAAAACAAGAATTCAACGACCGCATTGTTGGCGCGCTCAAAGAAGAGTACAGCTACAACAATGTAATGCAAGTTCCTGTATTGGAAAAAATTGTCCTCAGCCGTGGTGTTGGTGCCGCTGTTGCCGATAAGAAATTGATCGATCACGCTGTAGATGAGCTTACTCTCATTACAGGCCAAAAGGCTGTTGCGACCATCTCGAAGAAAGACGTTGCTTCATTCAAATTGCGAAAAGGGATGCCCATTGGGGCAAAAGTAACCCTTCGCGGTGAGCGCATGTACGAGTTCCTCGACCGTTTGGTTACCGTGGCGCTTCCACGTGTGCGTGATTTCCAAGGCGTAAAAGCCAACGGTTTTGACGGTCGCGGAAACTACAACCTCGGGATCACAGAACAAATCATCTTCCCTGAGATTGATATCGATAAAGTAAATAAAATTGCTGGGATGGACATCACCTTTGTTACTTCTGCACAGACAGACAAAGAAGCAAAGTCATTGTTAACCGAGCTTGGATTACCGTTTAAAAAGAACTAAGATGGCAAAAGAATCAATGAAAGCACGCGAGCGCAAGCGTGCAAAAACAGTTGCAAAATACGCTGCCAAACGCAAAGCTTTGAAAGAAGCTGGAGACTATGAGGCACTTCAAAAACTGCCGAAAAATGCATCTCCTATCCGTATGCACAATCGCTGTAAGTTAACGGGCCGTCCCAAAGGTTATATGCGTCAGTTTGGAATTTCTCGTGTTACCTTCAGAGAAATGGCGAACAAAGGTCTAATCCCAGGGGTAACAAAAGCCAGCTGGTAAAAAATAAGTCATATGTACACAGATCCATTAGCAGATTATCTCACCCGTATTCGCAATGCCAACGCCGCCGGTCACCGAGTGGTAAGCATTCCAGCGTCCAATGTGAAGAAAGAGATCACTAAAATTCTTTTTGATCAAGGATACATCCTCAGTTACAAATTTGAAGAAACCAGTAACAAACAAGGGAGTATCAAAATCGCCTTAAAATACGATCCAGTAACCAAAGTTCCTGTGATCAAGAAAATTCAACGCATCTCCACACCAGGTCTACGTCAGTACTCTGGTGCAAACGAACTACCACGCATCTTGAACGGCTTGGGTATTTCTATCGTTTCTACTTCTAAAGGAGTAATGACAGGAAAACAAGCTCAACAAAACAACGTCGGTGGCGAATTGTTGTGTTACGTCTATTAATTATTAAAGAAAAAAGAAATGTCAAGAGTTGGTAAAAATCCTGTAGCGATCCCTGAAGGTGTCACCGTGGACATCCAGGCCGATAAAGTTGTCGTAAAAGGAAAACTAGGAGAACTAGAACAACCGTATGACGGAGTAACTTTTGAACAAAACGATGGTATCGTTACGGTCAAGAGAAACTCTGAGTCAAAAGAACACAAATCAAAACACGGTCTATACCGCGCCTTACTCGCCAACATGGTTGAAGGGGTAAGCAAAGGGTTTACGAAAGAACTCGAATTGGTTGGGGTGGGATACCGTGCTTCCAACCAAGGACAAAAATTGGATCTAGCCCTTGGATTTTCGCACAACATCCTTTTTGATATTGCGCCGGAAGTCAAAGTTGAGACCATCTCCGAAAAAGGAAAAAATCCAATCGTGAAACTCACTTCTCACGACAAACAATTGGTGGGCTTTGTTGCTGCCAAAATCCGTTCCTTCCGTAAGCCTGAGCCTTACAAAGGAAAAGGCGTCAAATTTGTAGGAGAAGAAATTAGAAGAAAAGCAGGTAAATCTGCATAATCCTTATCAACTATGGGACTAAGTAAAGAAGAAAGAAGATTACGTATCCGTCGTCGCATTCGCAAGACGGTTGCTGGAACAGCTGAAGCACCACGCCTCTCTGTTTTTCGAAGTAACAAAGAAATATACGCACAGTTGATTGATGACAGCAATGGCAAAACTCTTGTTGCTGCATCATCACGCGACAAAGACATCGAAGCGCAAGACAACAAGCAAGCCACGGCTTCTGAAGTAGGCAAAAGTATTGCCGCCAAAGCTGCTGCAGCTGGCATCAGTGTTGTTCGTTTTGACCGCGGTGGATATTTATATCACGGACGTGTGAAATCATTGGCCGACGGTGCTCGTGAAGGAGGATTAAAATTTTAAGCAACAACTATGTATCAAGATTATAAAAACGTAGAACTAGTTAAACCAGGAGGTCTTGAATTGAAAGACCGTTTGGTGGGCGTACAACGGGTAACTAAAGTAACCAAAGGAGGACGCGCATTTGGATTTTCTGCCATTGTTGTTGTTGGTGATGAAAACGGTGTAGTAGGACAAGGCCTTGGTAAATCGAAAGAAGTAGCTGAAGCGATTTCGAAAGCTGTTGAAGATGCCAAGAAAAACTTGGTGAGAATTCCGATCAACAACGGAACCCTTCCGCACGAACAAAAAGGAAAGTATGGCGGTGCCCGTGTGTTCTTGAAACCAGCATCTGCCGGTACAGGGGTTATTGCTGGTGGTGCCGTTCGTGCCGTGCTCGAAGCCGTTGGTGTACACAACGTACTTTCAAAGTCACAAGGTTCATCCAACCCCCACAATGTTGTAAAAGCCACTTTTGACGCCCTTCTCCAATTGAGAAGCCCCGAAATGGTTGCAAAACAACGTGGTATTTCTCTCGATAAAGTATTTAACGGATAAGCAAAACACCATGGCAAAAGTTAAAGTAAAACAAATCAAAAGCAGTATCAAGCGTTTGCAAAACCAAAAGCGTACGCTCGAAGCCCTTGGACTCCGAGGCATTGGGAAAGAAGTGACGCATGAAGCCACCCCCAATATTCTGGGAATGATTAAAAAAGTTGAACACTTGGTTTCTGTAACAGAAGCCTAAAGCATTATTATGGATTTAAGTACAATACAACCCGCATCAGGATCTACCCATAAGAACGCCAAACGTCTTGGTCGAGGCCAAGGATCTGGAAAAGGTGGAACCGCCGCTCGTGGACACAAAGGGGCCAAGTCCCGTTCTGGGTATTCCAAAAAACTTGGTTTTGAAGGAGGTCAAATGCCTTTGCAACGACGTGTGCCTAAGTTTGGTTTTAAAAACATCAACCGTACCGCTTACCAAGGGGTAAATCTTGACACGCTTCAAAGCCTTGTCGACGAAAAGCGCATTGACGATAGCATTGATTTAGAAACCATCGTTTCTCTACGTCTTGCTGGCAAGTCTGACCTTGTGAAAATTTTAGGGCGCGGAGAATTGAAAGCCGCATTGAAAGTAACCGCCCACAAATTTACTGCTTCTGCAAAAGCTGCTATTGAAGCCGCCGGTGGAGAAGCCATCGAACTGTAATCAGTATGAAGAAGTTTATAGACACTTTAGTAAACATTTACAACATCGAAGACTTGCGTAACCGTATTGGTATTACGTTATACATTCTTTTGATTTACCGCATCGGAGCGCAAATTACGTTGCCCGGTATCGACGCTGTGCAGCTCGCTGCACTGGGTGATCGAACTGGAGGCGGAGGCCTTCTTGGGGTATTGAACATGTTTACTGGAGGGGCCTTTGCCAATGCATCAGTTTTTGCTTTGGGGATCATGCCTTATATCTCGGCTTCGATTGTGGTTCAACTCATGGGGATTGCCATTCCGTATCTTCAAAAGCTACAAAAGGAAGGCGAGAGTGGCCGTAAGACCCTCAACCAAATTACCCGTTGGTTAACCATCGCCATTTGTGTTGTTCAAGCACCGGCCTATCTTTTTGGTCTTAGTGCATTGGGTGTTCCAGATTCAGCATTTGTTCTTGGGAAAGGTTTTTCGTTCATGGCACCCGCTGTGATTATCTTGGTAACAGGGACCATCTTTGCCATGTGGCTGGGTGAAAAGATCACCGATAAGGGCATTGGAAATGGAATTTCGATCTTGATTACCGTAGGTATCGTTGCGTCCTTACCCTTGTCTTTTGCACAAGAAGTAGTTTCTCGTGTATCGGAAAACAACGGTGGTTTGATCCTTATCTTGATCGAATTGATTCTATGGATTGTGACCATCATTCTTTCGATCCTGCTCGTTATGGCTGTTCGCCAAATCCCAGTGCAGTATGCACGTCGTACGCAAGGAGGCGCCAACGAACGTAACGTTTTTGGTTCAAGACAGTACATTCCACTCAAGGTCAACGCTTCTGGTGTAATGCCCATCATCTTTGCGCAAGCCATTATGTTTGCTCCGGCCTATGTGGGTCGTTTGATTGGGGATAGTGACCTTGGACAGTGGTTACAAGTTAATTTTTCTGACATTTTCGGTTTGTGGTACAACATTGTTTTTGCGTTGTTGATCATTATTTTCTCGTTCTTCTACACGGCGATCACAGTCCCTACCAACAAAATGTCGGATGACCTTAAACGCAGTGGAGGTTTCATTCCAGGGATTCGCCCGGGCAATGAGACCAGCGAGTATCTGGACGACGTCATGTCGCACATCACTTTTCCAGGATCGTTATTCTTGGCCGGCCTAGCCGTGCTTCCCGCTATTGTTGTTAAGCTCATGGGCATGCAACAAGGTTGGGCACTTTTCTATGGGGGAACATCGCTATTGATTATGGTGGGTGTTGCCATAGACACGATTCAGCAAGTCAACGCCTACTTACTCAACCGCCACTATGACGGCTTGATGAAGCAAGGAACTAACCGCAAAGCGAATAACGCATAAGTATGGCAAAGCAAGCAGCGATAGAGCAAGAAGGGTCCATCATTGAGGCATTGTCCAATGCAATGTTCCGCGTAGAGTTGGAAAATGGTCATGTGGTAACCGCACACATTTCGGGAAAAATGCGTTTGCATTATATCAAACTATTGCCCGGAGACAAAGTTAAATTAGAAATGAGTCCTTACGATTTAACCAAAGCAAGGATTACGTATAGATTTTAATAAAGAAACGATGAAAGTTAGAGCATCATTAAAAAAACGAAGCGCAGACTGCAAAATTGTCCGCAGAAAAGGGCGCCTCTATGTGATTAACAAAAAGAATCCTAGATTTAAACAAAGACAAGGATAATTATGGCAAGAATATCAGGAGTAGACATTCCAAAACAAAAGCGTGGTGTGATCGCCTTGACCTATATCTTCGGAATTGGTCGTAGCCGAGCAAAAACCA
>WTJN01000127.1 GCA_011526265.1 Candidatus Arcticimaribacter sp.
GGGACATATTTTAGGTTTAGAAGTGCTTTAAAAGTAAACAAAATACTCACTTAATTTTTTACATCTTCATTGAATTCAATTTTTCTATGCAACAAGAGAAACTTTAAACATAGTTAAAGGATGCTCTTACCCGCCGCGCATCGCATATTTTACTCAACTCTAGAAGGAGAGTTGTACAGGAAACAAGCAACCTTTCCACGGTCTATAGTACCACGAGATTCCGATTATTTTTGTAAATAAAACTTGACATTTTAATTGAAACAGCTATTTTTGTCAAATAAACTTTACAAAACTGAACGTAAAAAATGGATACAGGTTTTTTAATTGCTTTAATTGTTTTGACCGGAGGAGGGTTGCTACTGCTCACCAATAAAAAGAAAAGATGAAAGAAGAAAGAAGAAAACATCTCCGCAACCTCGCGCTCTGGACTTGGTCTTGGGTCGCATCACTGGCCATAGCCACATTTGGGCCAATTTTCATTTGGGGCGATCACAAGTTCCTCACTCCATTGGCGATCCTAATCAACCTTATTCATGGGGGATGTATGATGTTGGCCAATAGAAAGTTATTCAATCACTACGATGAATTGGAGCGCAAAATCCATTTAGAGGCATTGGGCTTAACACTTGGACTCACAGTCATTGTTGGGCTCACCTTTTCACTGTTGGATCAAACCAATCTTATTCCATTTGATGCTGAAATAGGTGTTCTTGTTGGATTTATAGGTGTGACCTACATGATTACCTTATTGATCAATACAAAAAGATATCGATGAGAAATAGGGTGAGGGAATTGAGAAAACGAAAGGGGCTCACCCAAGAACAACTCGCAGAAGTCATTGGGGTATCGAGGCAAACAATAAATGCGATTGAAAAAGAAAAGTTTGATCCAAGTTTACCCACCGCCTTTAAAATGTCCAAGCTATTTGACCGCCCCATAGAAGACTTTTTTCTTTTTGATGACATAGAATAGGTGTGGCGAGATCACTAGTGTTTTAACAAGTCTTAGCTATCATTTGTACTCGCTTTGGCAATGATGCCAGGGAAATGAGAATCCCCGAGAGGCAGAACAATTCATCCACTATAACGACGGCTTCAAAATTTTTAACCAAGCATCCTACCACAAAAAAAGTAGACGAGCCCTAGGGCGAAAGCACATAAATCCCCCTCTTATTATTTTCTTCAACGGGTTTTAATTGTTGTTTCAGCGGCAGAGGAAGTTGCTCCCAGTCGCCCACGCCCATCAACACATAGAAGGGTGGTTCATTTTGAATGGCGTGCAGCAAGGAAGCATCGTCCAATTCTTTTACTTTTCCACGGCTATACCACTGGCTGGAATACTTTTTTTTGGGGTAGGCATAAAGGGTAATTTCTCGGGTGGCTTTCTCAATCAAATACTTATCTGTACTGTTGCGCAGCAACGGATCAACGATTCCTGAAGCATACACTCCCACCAACAAAAGGGGGAATATCACCGCGATGACAAGGCTTGTTTTTTTGGCCCACAGCGATTCCCAATAATGCATTATCAACAAGGCAAACGGCACCGTACTTGGAAGAACATAAGGGTGTATCAGACTCTTGGAAGAGGTGAAAAACAAAGGAGTCCAAAGCAACCATAGCACAAGGTAGAACGCCCAAGGGTGTCGGCGAATTTTGTTCCACTCCGATCGAAGAAGTCTCACAAAAGTGGGCACCCAAAACAAAACAGCACCCACCAAGAATGCCCAAGCAATCCCCAAAGGTTGTTGCTTGGGGAAACCGTATTTATCCCCCTGCCAACCGGCATCGAGGTAGCGACGAAAATGTTCGCCGACAATAAAATAATCAATAAACCCTGGCGATTGCCGCTCGGCCAGCACATACCAAGGTACCGCAATCCCTAGCGTAATGATGGGCCCCAAAACCAGCGGAAAACGCAATAGATCTTTCCATTGAAAATCACTCAACGCGCACCACAACAGTATGGGGGGAACGGTCAAAATCCCAACAATGGGCCCCTTGGCCAACAAGCCCAACCCCATGAAAGCAAACAGAGCCAATCGCCAATAGTGCGATGCGTTTTCTTGTATTCCTTCCCAAAAAGAAAGCATCACCCCGGTGACACAGAACAGCAAAAGGGTGTCGGTGGAAACCACGCCAGCATGTAGAAAAAACTCTGGAAGGGAAAACAAAAGCAACCCAGGCAGGTAGGGCGACATCCCTTCACGGCTTCGATAACGGCCAATGAAGACCGCAATGAGCACACACACCAACAGATAGGGAAGCCTAACAGCGAATTCATTGATCCCAAACACCCCAACACTCGCCGCCGATAGCCAAGTGGAAAGTGGTGGTTTGGCCCAAAATACCGTCCCATAATCGATTTGTGGAACAACCCAATCGCCGGTTTCTTGCATCAAACGAGCAATCTCACTGTAGCGCGCCTCGGTTTTGTCCATCAAGGGGAGCATGGTGTTAAAAAATATCCGAACAACAATCAAGACAATCAACCACCCCAGCGGTTGTTTCAAGGGAGACAAAGAGAGAATGTGTTTTTTCATGGGCGGTAACGGCGATAAATGGTCCATAAATCGATCCACAAGCCAAAGGCATAGGAAAATTTTACCCGTGAATCTTCGGTATCAATCCATGCATTGAGTGGAACTTCTTGGCTAAAAGCGATTACTTTTTCTCGTCCATAGCGGTTGATCAAACGACAAAATATTTCTACATCAAACAACCATCGCGAACTGAAGGCATCGGTAAATGCGGTAGTCACCAAGTCTCGTCGGATGATTTTGCAGCCACACTGGGTGTCGTAGACATGCAGCCGCAACATTTTTGAAATGGCGGTGGCCACAACCCGCCCAATGAGAAATCGGTACCACTTGCGCTCGATACGGTTGTCTGTTTTCAATATTCTGGAACCAAAAACAAAAGCAGTTTGATCGTCGATTTTATTCGCCAATGCACTGCACTCTTCCAGACTTGTGGAAAGATCAGCATCGAGATAAGCCATTTTTTGGAGGTGTTTTTCTTTCAGGGCTTGCGCCATTCCTGCGGCAACAGCAGCCGCTTTCCCCCCATTTTTTTGAAGGCCTAAAACGCTGACAGACGCTGGGAAAGCCTGGGCCAATTGCTGTAGAACAGACAAGGTATCGTCCTTCGATCCATCGTCTACCAGCAACAGTTGTACCTCGGCCTGTTGCGAAATAAAATGCCTGTACCTGCCGAGATCTAGACGATCGGCTTCGTTATAGCAAGGAATCACAATGCAGAGTGACATAGATTATTTTGGCGGGTACAAGATAAACATTCTTCAAAAGCTTTAGTGGAAGATCAGGTGAAGAAGCACCAAACTAAGGGCCAATGCCCAGCCCCACCATTTTACGCGTTCATCGGCCGGTTGGAAAAGGGATCGCAACGAATGCAGCTGTCCACGGCTGCTCCCAATGGCTAGAGCGAGTCCAATGATAATCACCCAAAAAGCACGCACAAAATAGTTCATTTCCGGCAGTGCGAATTGCAAAAGAATATTGACAGGTAAGGTAGCCACAAAAGCAAAAAGCAGTCCTTTGCGGTGGGGCCGTACCAAGAGCACAGCACTGCATATCAACACAACAATCCCGCAGTTGATGTAGTAACGAAGATTGTTGAGCGTGTGGGTAAACGCTGAATCAGGGTTGTCAAATTTGAGATAGAGTAAGACGAATCCCATCACCAAGGCTGTGCACAAGCTAAAGAGAATGGCCGATCTTCCTGCATCAATTTTCTGCTGGTCGGTCGCCTCCGGACGAAGATAGACACTATAGATATCCGTCGACCACAAAGTGGCAAGGGAATTGAAGGTCGAATCGACAGTACTCATCAAAGAAGCAAAAAGGCCGCAGAGAATGATGCCTTTGACCCCCACAGGAAGATAGGTTTTCACCAAGTAGGGGAAGGCCATATCGGGTTCTGCCAGGCCGTCACCCAAAACCCCATAAAGCGCAATCCCGGGCACAATAATGATGACGGCCATTAGATATTTGAGCACCCCGCCGACCAAGAGGCCGGTTTGCGCATGAGCCACATTTTTGGCGGCAAGGGCGCGCTGCATCACCGTCTGGTTGGCGCACCAATAGTTGATGTTTAAAAAGAACAAGCCCAGCATGTGTGTCCAAGGAAGTGTCGGGTGGTCGGCCGGCAAATGCAAATGCATTTTTTCGGGCGTCTTGCTATAGAGTTGCTCCCACCCTCCCAAGTGGTACACGGCGGTGAGACAAACAACCACACCTCCAATCAAGAGCACACTGAATTGGATCAGGTCCGTTTTTACAACGGCACTCAATCCACCGTAGTAAGTGTAGATGGCGGAGAACACCCCCAAGATCACTATGAGCCACCCAATGCGCAGTAGTCGGTTCTCGTGAAGAAAAGCCAATTGTTCCCCAAAGACCACATCGGCGGCATAGGCCCCCCAAAAAAGGGCTGCCCCAAGGGTAACCGTCGCGAACAAACCCATGTTGGCAAGGGTATAAAACAAGGCGATGCGTTGCCCCAACTTTTTGGCAATGAATTGGGTAATGGTCGTAATGCGTTCGCGTAGAAAGAGTGGGACAAAAACAAAGGCACCCAAGAGAATGCCCTGTACGGCATTGATTTCCAAACTGGCTTGGGCCAAGCCATAGAGGTAGGCAGAGCCCATCATCCCCAAAAATTGATAGCCCTGAATATTAGTCGCAATGGTAGACACCGCCACCGAATACCAAGGAAGATTGCGGTTACTCAAAAAATAGCCATCGGCCGTTTTTTCACTGTTCTTTTTTCCCCGCAGGGCCACCACGAGGATCAAAACAAAATAAAAAAGGACAAGAATAAAATCGATCATGCATCAGGTTCTAGGACCGCAGGCCAAGGGACTATTGGGTGGGGCTGTAGGAACGCGCCCTAGGGCGTGAGGGAGTGAAAGGCTGGGAATGCGCGGCAGGACATATTGGGCAAAATAACGACATTCCTGTTCATGGGGATAACCCGAAAGAATAAACGATCGAATCCCCATTTCCATGTAGCGCTCCAATTTTGCAACCACTTGATCGGGGTTGCCCACAATGGCCGCACCACAACCCGAACGGGCCAGTCCAATTCCTGTCCACAAATGCGGTTCGACATAATATTTTTCATCGGCCTGATTGCGCATGGCCGATTGGCGGGCAACGCCCAACGATTGTGCGTCCTGCGCACGATTTCGAATCGCCGTACCCAGATCAATATCGAGTTTAGACAATAGCCCGTCGGCATAAGCGCGGGCTTCTTGTTCTGTTTCGCGAACAATGACGTGCACACGTAGGCCAAATTGAACTTCACGGCCATGTTTGGCTGCTTTCTGGCGCATAGTGGTCATTAAACCCAAGAGTTTTTCTTCGGTTTCGGGCCACATCAAATAGACATCGCAATGCTCGGCACACAGTTCGACTCCCGCTGGAGAATAACCGCCAAAGTAGAGCAGAGGCCCCCCATTTTGTTGATAGGGTTTGACCGGCCCACTGGGCAAATCGAGTTGGTAGTATTTTCCCTCGAAAGTAATATGATCTTGCGTCCAAGCTTGTTTCAGAATTTGGATGACCTCTCGCGAGCGCGCGTAGCGTTCTTCTGAGGAAAGGATGGTGCCCGGAAGGTCTGACGAAATAATGTTGACCGTCAAGCGCCCTTTGAGCATATGATCGATGGTGGCCAAGGCACGGGCCAACATGGGCGGGTGCACTTCACCACAGCGAATGGCCGCCAAGAAGTTGATCTGATCGGTCAGCGGCGCCATGCCCGCAACAAACGATAGGGTGTCTTGTCCCACCTGATAGGAAGATGGGCAGAGCACATTGCGGTAGCCCAATTGGTCGGCAGTTTTTACAATCGATGAGGTGTTTTCCCAGTTGCTTTTATACCGTGGATTTCGGTGACCCAAAAAATCGTCGTCCCCGTCGCAGAGGGGGGCAAACCATGAGATTTCAGCTCCAGTGAGGGAAGTGGATAAAGGTTGTTTTGACATCTCCCCGCAAAATAGGTGAAAAAAACACGATGTACAACCCGATTTTAGACAAAGAAATGTTGTTCAATCGCCCGAGCCAGTAAAATGATCGCTAGGCCAAAAATGCCTTGTAGAAGGGTTGCAAAAGTGTGTCTTCGGTAGGCGGTTTTAATGTCCAATTCTCCCATTTGTGTCACAATCCAGAAGTAAGAATCATTGGCATGGGAAACGGTCATAGATCCTACGCCCACGGCGAGAATTACCCATACTTTACCCATTTCATTGTCCAGTCCTAAGGGGGCGAGTAGTGGGAACAATATTGCGGTTGTTGTGATGATGGCCACCGTTGATGACCCCTGTGCAGTTTTGATGATAGCCGCTATTGCAAAAGGAATCAATAATCCCCAATGACTGTTGGTTGCTGCTTGCCCGAGCCAGGTAGAAAGCGGCAGTTGTTGCAAGGCCAAGCCAAGGGTGCCTCCCAGCGCAGTGATGATCAAAATGGGTGCAGCCACTTCAACCCCTTTCACGATGACCTTTGTGCGTTGCGTTTTTTCGACCAAAGCCAGTCCAACACACATCCCCAAACAAAGGGCAATGGTGGGCGACGACAAGAAGGCAAAGAGTTGTTGTATACCTGTATGACCCACAGCGAGGAAAGGCAAAAGCGTTCCAGTGGCCATGAGCAAAATAGGGAGGAGTATGGGTGTAACGGCCAGGGAGAATGCGGGCAGATCAGCGGTTGCGTTTTCCACTTCCACGGGTGTTGGCGCTACATAGGTTAAGCGTTTGGAGAGGTAGTAGGCGTAGGCCCCACCAATAAGCACCAGAATAAAAGCGAGTCCTCCACCAAAAGTGATGAGGAGGAAAAGATTTTTTAACGATAAATTGGCCGCAGCAGCCAACGGCCCTGGGGTGGGAGGAATCAAAACATGCGGAGCAAATAGCCCTGTAGAGAGTGCAATGGTGAGCGCAACAGGCGGGGTTTTGCTTTGCTCGGCAAGCCGTTTGTTGAGTGAAGAGAGAATAACAAAAGCAGAATCGCAAAATACGGGGATGGACACAAAATACCCAATAAAGCTCACAGCAAAAGGCAACGGGAGGCGTTGCAATGTCCCCAAGAGTTTCATCGCTATACTTTGGGTGGCCTTGGATTGCTCGAGGGCGACTCCAATGATACTCCCAAAAACAATCAAAAGGCCAATACCGCCTAGGGTTTTCCCCATTCCTTTTTTAAATAACTCAGGCAGTTCACCCAATGGGACTCCAACGGCCAAGCCAAGGAAAAACACCGCCAAAAGCATGACCAAGAAAGGCGACCATTTTAGCCGACTGGTCGCCCAGACAATCCACCCAATGGTCACTAAAAGAGAAACGAGAGCAGTGATCATTGGGACCGTATTTTTTGGAACATTCTACAGGCGTTTTCGGCCGTATTGGCCAATAAGATTTCTGCTTTGCTGATGGATTCTTCCAAGGGTAGAGGCCCCATTTGAATGGGAAACACTCCTGCGAATCCTTTTTCATAGCATTGTGGAATAATCGCTGGATCGATGCTTCCCGCCAACCCAAAACATGGGCGGTTGTTTTTTTGGCAGAGTTGTGCGACCCCAAGCGGGACTTTCCCGTGCAGCGACTGTTGATCCATTCGCCCTTCGGCGGTGAAAACCACGTCGGCTGCGCGAATTTTTTTACCCAAATCAATCATTTCGGCCATGACAGCAAAGCCCGGCCTCAAACAGGCGTTGAACAGGGCCGCCAAGCCTGCGCCAGTGCCGCCTGCAGCGCCACCACCGGGCAGGGTGGTGATGTCTTTTCCCATTTGTTGCCGAACCACCGAAGCAAAATGTGCAAGACTGCTTTCGAGTTGCACAACTGTTTTGGGGTCGGCCCCTTTTTGCGGTCCATAGGTATGGCTTGCGCCGTGTGGACCCAACAGTAGATTTTCTACATCGCAAATAATTTCCCAGTCAATGTGCTCCATGCCGTGGGGAGTTACGATGCGTTCAAGCGACTGAAGGGCTTCTCCACCCAAGGGGAGAGGATGCTTATCATGACCCAACAATTTTCCGCCCAAAGCACAAAAAATTCCCATGCCGGCATCGTTGGTAGCGCTACCGCCAATGCTCAATCGAATTTTTGTGCAGCCGTGATCAATGGCATGTTTAATGAGTAGGCCAGTACCATAGGTGGATGCAATTCGCGGATTTCTTTCTTCTAGCGATAGTTGCTCTAGCCCCGATGCTTCGGCCAAACTTATCCAAGCGGTGTGTTGATCTACCCTTAGGTAGGCCGCCGTGATGGGCGCTCCAAGGGCATTAACCGTTGCAACGTTCACTACCGTGCCGCCCAATGTGTTGTTCAACACCTCCAAGGCGCCATCTCCGCCGTCTGTAAAGGGCAGTGATTTGATTTGTGCATGAGGGAATACCCTAATGATCCCTTCGATCATGGCTTCGGCCACCGCTTTGGCCGAGCAACTTTCCTTGAATGCATCCGGAACGACAAGTATTCGCATAATACGAAAATATAAAATCTAACGAAGCAGTACATATTTTCTTATTTTTAGAAAAACTTACGCATGAAAGAACAATGTGCAATTCAACTGCATAATCGCAAAATTTTTCACCACTACCTTCAGCAATTCACTACGGAGCAACTCAATACTGTTCCCAAGGGGTTTAACAACAATATCATTTGGAATATTGGCCACATCATTGTTGTTCATCAAATGTTGTTGTATGGTCGTGCACGGCAACCGTTGCAGATTCCCAAAGCATGGATTGGTCTCTTTGCCAAAGACACTCGTCCGGAACGCGCCTTGACAGCCGAAGAGATCGAAGCGGTGGATGCGGCTCTATTTTCTACACACAATCAGTTTGTGTCCGATTTGGCTTCGGGGATGTTCGATACGATTACGCCCTACACCACCTCGACCAAGATGAATCTGGATACTCTTGAAACCACCGTTTCCTTTGTTTCCTTTCACGACGGCATCCATTTGGGCAGTGTTCTGGCCTTGGCAAAACTGGTTTAGGACTGTGCGATGTGCGCAATAATTTGATCGGCATGGATGCGGGAATTCTCAATGAACCATTTATTGGTTTTTAATCCGCCACAAACCACACCGGCGAGATACACCCCTTTTTGATTGGATTCCATGGTAGTTGTATTGTAAACTGGGGTCTTGTGGGGGTCATTTTGGAGATCGACCCCCAAATCGGTTAACAAAGAAAAGTCGGGTTGATATCCGGTCATGGCCAGAACAAAGTCGTTGGCAATTTCCCGAACTCCCTTGGGGGTTTGTAGACATACTTTTTTGGGGTGAATGGATACGATTTCGCTTTGAAAATAAGCGGTAATGCTTCCCTCTTCTATGCGGTTATTGATGTCCGGCCGTGCCCAGTACTTGACGTTCTGGCCAATTTCATTTTCTCTGACCACCAAGGTCACACTTTTCGCTCCTTTGCGGTAGGTTTCCAGCGCAACATCTACGGCCGAGTTGGCCGCTCCAACGACCACTAAATCCATGCCATAATACGGGTGCGGTTCTTTGTAATAATGGGTGACTTTGGGCAATTCCTCCCCCGGCACATTCAAGAGATAGGGCCGATCGTAGAACCCCGTGGCAAGGATGATGTTTTTGGCAGTGTATTTGGCCTCTTTTGTTTCAACCTCTATATGTTCTTGTGTTTTTTTAATGGAAGTGATCGGGGTATACAGTTCAAGATCTAACGCCCATGCATGTGCAACACGGCGGTAATATTCAAGTGCTTCGGCTCGCGTGGGTTTGGGATTGTGTGATATAAATGGGATGTCCCCAATTTCTAGACGGTCGGCTGTGGAGAAAAAGGTCATGTTGAGTGGATAATTGTAAATTGAGTTGACTAGCATCCCCTTTTCAATGATCAAATACCGAAGTCCCTCTTTTTTTGCGGCAATTCCACACGCAAGGCCAATGGGTCCAGCCCCAATAATTATCACGTCTAACATGCAGCTAAGATACACTATTTAGCGCAAATGTAGATCTTCGATAAAATTTTATATAACAAATTATTATAATTATAAATAAATAATCATTAATTATTATTATATTGTATTTTCAAGAAGACATTCGGCAATCAGTAGTGAATTATACGCTCTATTAAAGAGATTTATTGATGGTTTTTTGTCTTAAATAGAAAAAACCAATACCTGAACAAATAAAGCCCATTGCCCAAAATACATTTCCTTCGCTGCCATATCCCATTGCACCTAGGGCCCACCAAATAGGGAAAAACAGCAGATGCCCAGCGTAATTGACCGTCCCGTGAAAAACGACGTCTGTGAATTGTTTGCGAATCAGCCATAAAAATACATGGATGGGCAGGTTGGGAATAGAAAAAATTACAATGAGCAGTTGTTGAAGTATTCCCTTTTTTAGAGGTGGGCGCAGATTGTTGTGTTCCTGTTGAAGTGCTTTTTTCAATGTTTCAAACGGGAGGGAGGTGTTGCGCCGATTGATCAAGGCTTCCTTTTCCTTGTATTGGGGGCTGTCTATGGGCAGCCAGAGACAATCTTCCATGGCTTTTTGCAAACGATCGCGAACGGCATTGATGGTTTTTGCTGGAGCTTGATCATAGTCTGGAAGATAGGATTGCAACGAAAAAGCTTCCCCATAGACCACCACTACATCGGTAAAAGGATGGCGAGGGTGACCGTAATTGAGTCCTACGGGTTGAAGATAGATGGGAATATTTGGATGTTCTTTTTGTGCTTCCATGGCCAATCGACTACTTCCTTTTGAAAGCCTTCTGAGAAAATATTCTTCATGGTGCAGCCCTTCCGAGAACATGAGGAGACTTTCTTTTTGTCCCAACAACGCCCGACAATGATCAAAGGTAGCAGTGTTACGACTCAATTGTTGATATCCATCACGAATGCGATAGACGGGCAAAGTATGCATGAGAGAAAGCAACGGCCGCAGTGGGCCATCGAAGACGTCTGCTCGTGTGAGCGAATGAAGATCATGGTTGCAGGTAGTACCCACCATCAAGGGATCTACAATGGCGTTTTGGTGGTTGGGAGAAAATAAAACGCCGCCGTTTGTGGGAATATTTTCGGCCCCAATCACCCTAAAGTTTCGAAAATATACGCGGTTGTATAAACGAAAAATACCTCGAATAAAAGCGTAAAATCCCCATTTGTTTTTCATGTCATGAACTTACATAATTTTGACCGAACATTTTCCGCATAAAAAAACATAAAAACTATGATTAATTACCCTTTTTTTGAGGAAGTAAGCATTATATTTGCACCCAGAAAATCGAGCTAAAATTATATCCCTATGGCTACAAGTACAGGAAAAATCGCACAAATCATCGGACCTGTTGTCGATGTTGTTTTCGAAGGAAAAGAAAATGATCTTCCAAGAATTTATGATTCTCTGGAGGTAACTTCCCCCAGCGGAACGTTGGTTCTAGAAGTACAGTCTCACATTGGCGAAGACACCGTGCGCACCATTTCGATGGACTCTACCGATGGTTTGAGTCGAGGCGCTGCAGTTACTGCAACAGGAAATCCAATCCAGATGCCCATTGGCGATGATGTATACGGACGATTGTTTAACGTGATTGGCGATGCGATTGATGGACTTGGAAATTTACCAAAATCTGGCGACGAAGGCTTACCGATCCACCGTGAGGCTCCTGCTTTTGAAGATTTATCGACCTCTACCGAGGTTTTATTTACAGGGATCAAGGTCATTGACTTGATTGAGCCTTATGCCAAGGGAGGAAAAATTGGCTTGTTCGGTGGTGCAGGGGTAGGAAAAACAGTTTTGATTCAGGAACTGATCAACAATATTGCCAAAGGACACGGAGGATTATCCGTATTTGCCGGTGTAGGTGAGCGTACCCGTGAAGGGAACGACTTGCTTCGCGAAATGTTAGAGTCGGGAATTATCAAGTATGGAGACGACTTCATGCACTCGATGGAAGAAGGTGGCTGGGACTTGGCCAAAGTAGATAAAGCAGCCATGAAAGATTCCAAGGCGACATTTGTTTTTGGACAAATGAATGAGCCTCCAGGGGCTCGTGCTCGTGTAGCCTTGTCAGGGTTAACCATTGCAGAATATTTTCGTGATGGCGCTGGCGATGGCCAAGGAAAAGACGTTCTTTTCTTTGTCGACAACATTTTCCGCTTTACTCAAGCGGGATCTGAAGTATCGGCCTTGTTAGGGCGTATGCCTTCTGCGGTAGGGTATCAACCCACATTGGCCACAGAAATGGGTGCCATGCAAGAGCGCATTACTTCAACCAAAAAAGGATCCATTACCTCGGTACAAGCCGTTTATGTACCTGCGGATGACTTGACAGACCCTGCGCCAGCAACAACTTTTGCTCACCTTGATGCCACCACGGTATTGTCGCGAAAAATTGCTGAGCTCGGAATTTACCCCGCTGTAGACCCATTGGATTCTACCTCACGTATCCTTACACCTGAAATCTTAGGAGACGATCACTACAACTGTGCACAACGCGTAAAAGAGTTGTTACAACGTTACAAAGAGCTACAAGATATCATCGCCATCTTGGGGATGGAAGAACTTTCAGAGGAAGATAAGTTAGCCGTATCACGTGCTCGTCGAGTTCAACGTTTCTTATCGCAACCTTTCCATGTCGCCGAGCAGTTTACGGGAATCCCAGGAGTACTGGTTGACATCAAAGAAACCATCAAAGGCTTTAACATGATCATGGACGGTGAATTGGATCACATCCCTGAGGCGGCTTTCAACTTGAAAGGGTCGATCGAAGAAGCCATCGAGGCCGGCGAAAAAATGTTATCTGAAGATTAATCGATGTATTTAGAAATCATCTCACCCGAAGCGACACTGTTCACAGGTGAAATAGAGTCACTGACGCTTCCCGGAGCCAATGGAAGTTTTCAAATTCTGGAAAACCACGCACCGATTGTTTCCACCCTTTCGGCTGGAACCGTCAAAATCAAAGGCAACATCCACCTCTCTGACGATGTTAAAGAACTTTTTACTGTGCTAGGTAAAGATGAAATGACTTTTGCTATTGGTTCGGGAACAGTGGAAATGCAAGAGAACAAAATTATTTTACTGAGCGACTAAATCGTTCTGTAATTCTCACCCTTTTTGATCGACCAGCAATTATGAAAAAAGGTCTCCTTTTTTTTGCAGTTTTTTGGACACTGTCCATCACTGCACAGACGAACATTGCCTCCACCAATACCTTAAAGGAGGTAGTCATTTCTTCCAGCCGTATCAATTTGGCGTTGCGCGACAATGACCGTAGCATCACTATCATATCCAAAGAACAAATAGAGCATTCTGCAGCTCCTACTGTGGTCGACGTCTTGCAACAAGTGGCCGGGATCGATATTCGCCGAAGAGGCATGGCGGGGATGCAAGCCGATTTATACATTCGTGGCGGGAGTTTTGATCAAACCCTTTTATTGATTGACGGGGTCAAACTCGACGATGCTCAAACGGGCCACCATACCCTAAATTTTGCGTTGCCTGTAGAAGTGATTGAGCGCATTGAAATTGTCAAAGGACCAGCGGCACGTATTTTTGGTTTAAACGCCTTTACGGGGGCCATCAACATTGTCACCAAATCGGCCACAAAGAAAGACCAGCGTTTAAGCGTCGCTTCAGGGTCCTATCAGCAGTATGCTGCGCAGTTGACCTTGGCAAAGAATGCCTCCAATCACGAGTTGTTGTCACATGTCTCTTTCAATACGTCGGAAGGGTATCGTTACAATACCGATTTTGACAATGCGCAAGCGTTTATCAAGGCCAAGTGGAATAAATCTACGCAAGCACCATTGACGTTCATGGCAATGTTTTCCGATCGTCAATTTGGTGCCAATGGGTTTTACGCCTTACCGTCTTACGCCGACCAGTATGAAGAAACACAAGCCAGTTTATTGGCGTTGTCTACAGTCTTTAATAAAGGAAAATGGTTGTTGAAACCCCGCATATATTGGCGCCGTGGTCAAGACGAATATATTTTTGTAAGAGACAATCCTTCCATCTATCGCAATTTGCACATCACCCATAAAGTAGGTGCTGCGCTTGACGCTTCTTTCTACGGAGATTTGGGGGAGACCGGGATTGGTATAGACCTGGCTAAAGTAAGTATTTCGAGCAATAACTTGGGGGATCGTTCACGTTTTGTGACCACCCTATTTGCCGAGCACCGCTTTGCTATGGCCAATGATCGATTGACTTTTACGCCCGGGATAGCGGTGACGAACTATACTGATTTTGGAACACAATTGTTTCCAGGTTTAGACCTAGGCTACTCACTCAACGAGGATTTACGTTTGTATGGAAATATTGGCGTTACCTATCGTATTCCAACGTTTACGGACTTGTACTACAGCGATAGAACGACGGTGGGCAACGAAAACCTTGAAGTCGAAGAAGCATTGTCGCAAGAATTGGGGATGCGCTATATGACCGCTAAAACGCGATTTAGTGTGGCAGCCTTTCATCGTGGCGCCAAAAACTTGATTGACTATATTCGTCCCTCTGAAGAGGACCGTTTTCAAGCCACCAATATTCGTGAAGTGAATACCTATGGCGTTGAGTTCGAATGGCAACAACAGTTTTCTTTGTTGAACACCCCACAACAGCTGACTTTGGGGTATACCTATTTGAATGATGATGTCGATGCCGTCAATCTAGCTTTATCAAGATATACGATCAACTCATTGCGCCATCATTTGACCGCCAATTATCGAGTGAATTTGTCCAAAAACGTCCATGCTTCGGTGGTGTATAAATTGGCACAGCGTCCACTCCAAGACCAATATACTGTTGTCGATGCCAGTGTACAGTGGCAATTGAAGGATGTACAATTGGCCTTTTATGCCAACAACATTTTCAATGCACGTTATTCAGAGAGTAATTTGGTCCCGATGCCTTTGGGGAATGGCTTGCTAACGGCCCGTTTCAATTTCTAATTGACGAATAGCCGTAAAGATCCGTTCGCTTTCCCACCCGCGATACCGTAATGCATCCAGCACTTTTTTCTTGCGCAGTGGCAGTGCTCGGTCGGCATGTGTGTTCCAAAACTTTTCAGCCAGATTGCTCAGGGTAGATTGGTAGTCTTCTTCGTCAATTTCTTTTAGGGCGAGTCGAATGTTGAAAGGTGAAATTTGCCGTAGTTTTAGCTCCCGTGTAATCCGTTCTTTTCCCCATTGCTTGATGCGAAATTTTCCTCTTGCAAAGCTTTGGGCAAAGCGCGTTTCGTTCAGGTAATTGTGTTGAATCAAGTGTCCAACAATGGCGTCAATGGCCTGTGGAATCATTTTCATCTGACGAAGTTTTTGAACAACTTCATGATGACAGCGCTCTTGGTAGGCGCAGTAGTGTTCCAATTTTTTTGTCGCTTCTTCGACGGTATATGTGGTTTTGCTCATGCCGCAAAATTGTGGGATAAAATAAAAAAAAGCGGTACCTATAGAAAGGCACCGCTTTTTATTTTAGGCACGTAAAGCTTTGTTGTTTTGATCAGCAAAGCGATAGTGTAAATACTGGTAAGCATCGCGCGGTACTATATTCACGCGTCTTCTGTGTCTTACCCACCACTGCATCCGGATGGAATAGAGGCCTTGGTGAAGGTAGGCAGCAATAAAGGGATGCACATGCAAGTGTATCCGTTTTTTCTGATGCTTGGCTTGCTTAACAATTTTGTTAAGGTCTGCATTGATTTTATCAAGTAAAACAATTGGAGCTTCGACTTCTCCATTGACATTGGGGTTGGGTTCCTTGGTTTTGATGTTCATTTCCGGCCGAACCCGTTGCCGTGTAATTTGGATCAGACCAAACTTCGATGGGGGTAAAATTTTGTGTTTGGTACGATCACTGCTCATCTCCTCGCGGAGGTGTTCGAAAAGTTTTCTGCGGTTTTCACCCGAGGCTAGATCGATAAAATCGACCACAATAATCCCACCCATATCACGAAGGCGGAGTTGTCGAGCAATTTCTGTTGCGGAAAGCATGTTGACTTCCATGGCAGTATCCTCTTGACTTTTCGATTTGTTCGAACGATTTCCACTGTTCACGTCAATCACGTGAAGGGCTTCTGTATGTTCGATGACCAAATAGGCACCTTTTTGCATGGAAACGGTTTTACCAAAAGAAGTTTTGATTTGCCGTTCTATGCCGTATTTTTCAAAAATTGGTAGGCTGTTGTTATACAGCTTAACAATATCTTTTTTCTTGGGCGCAATGGTCGAAAGATAGTCTTGAACGTCTGCCAATAACTCGGGATCATCTACATGAATTCCCGTAAATGAATCGTCAAAAATATCTCTTAAAATAGAGGACGAGCGATTGATTTCACTCAGCACCTTGGTAGGATATTTTTTGATTTTTGGGATACTGGCACACATTTTTTTCCATCGCTGCAGCAGGTTTTGCAAATCGGCATCCAGCTCGGCGACTTTTTTGTTTTTAGCGACGGTGCGGATAATCACCCCAAAATTTTTGGGACGAATATTTTGCACCAAGCGCTTTAATCTTTTTTTCTCCTCTCGGTCTTCAATTTTTTGAGAGATAGAAATGCGGTCTGAAAAAGGAACGAGTACCATATAGCGCCCTGCAAGGGATAGTTCGGAACTAATGCGGGGCCCTTTTGTCGAAATGGGTTCCTTGACCACTTGGACCAAAATATGTTGTCCTTGGTCAATGATGTCGGCCACTTTTCCAGTTTTTTCGATATCTGCCGAAAATTTAAAATTCTTCAGCAGAAAGTCTTTTGTTTTACCTGTACTTACTTGTTTAATAAAATTCAACATTGAAGGCAACTTTGGGCCGAGGTCGTGGTAATGTAAGAAACCATCTTTCTCGTGCCCTACGTTGACAAAGGCTGCATTAAGACCAGAAACAGACTTACGCACCTTGGCGTAGAAAATATCTCCAACCGAAAATTTATTGCCTTCAACTTCTTTGTTGAGCTCAATTAGTTTTCCATCCTTGAGAAGTGCAAAATCAACTGCAGAGGAATTTGATCGAATAATTAATTCTTTTTTCACTCTGTGTCATTTTGTGATCGCAAGAGGGGTGCTCTTGGATCGAATTAAACAATATGTTTTCAGGATTTTAACCTGTAAAACGGCAGGGTTACTGCACGTTTTATGTCAAAGAACGTTGAAATTTTTTTGAGTGTTTTTCTACACTATTTCTTTTTGTGGCGGTTCGCGCGACGTCTTTTTTTACGTTTGTGCGTAGCTACCTTGTGTCTTTTACGTTTTTTACCACTTGGCATAATTCAGTGTAAATTAAAGTTAGTAATTACTTGACAGCGACTTTTTCTTTGACGCCGTTCATAAAGATTTTTGCAGGTTTGAATGCAGGAATATTGTGGGCAGGGATAATTACAGCAGTGTTTTTTGAAATGTTACGACCAGTTTTCTTGGCGCGTGTTTTGATTACAAAACTTCCAAATCCGCGTAAGTAAACATTTTCACCACCTTCAAGAGAGGATTTTACTTCCTCCATGAATTTTTCTACAGTGGCTTGAACGTCACTTTTGTCGATTCCAAGTTCCTCGGAAATATTTGAAACAATTTCGGCTTTCGTCATAATTCAATACTATATATTAATGATTTGATCTTTTCTTCATCGGTTTTAAGGTTCGCAAATATATAAATTTAAAATTATAATCATCCTTCCCTAAATCATTAATATTTATCAATTTAATTGCTGCATCGGTGTATTTTTGTGCGCATGAGTTGGACGCAAACTTTGTTGCACTGGTATGACGAAAACAAAAGAGATTTTCCTTGGCGAGGAGATCAAGACCCCTATCGGGTATGGTTGTCCGAAGTCATTATGCAACAGACCCGTGTAGAACAAGGCACCCCCTATTTTGAACGATTTATCGCTGATTTTCCCACCCTGGAATCTTTGGCACAAGCCCATGAGGAAGAAGTGCTCAAGTTGTGGCAGGGATTGGGGTACTATTCACGAGCTCGCAATTTATTGGCCGCTGCCCGCTGGATGGTCGAAGAGAACAAAGGCGAGTTTCCCAATCATTTCAAAGGACTTTTACAGCTAAAAGGGGTGGGCGATTATACCGCCAGTGCGATTTCTTCCATTTGTTTCAACGAAGCACAAGCAGTTGTCGATGGGAATGTTTATCGGTTTTTGTCCCGTTATTTTGGTATCTCTACACCCATCGATCATTCGTCCGCCTTTCGCGAATTCAAAGCGTTGGCGCAACAACTCATGGGCAGCTCCTCTCCCGGCGAGTTCAATCAAGCGCTGATGGAGTTTGGTGCGCTACAGTGCACCCCCAAGCAACCACAGTGTCAGCACTGCCCTTTTCAAGCCGACTGTGTTGCTTTCAGCCAAGGAAAAGTGGCGATGTTTCCCATTAAAAAGAAAAAGCTCAAGCAGCGGAAGCGCTTTTTTAATTACCTCATTTTTGTCACCCCGTCGGGCAACACATTTTTACAACAAAGAGTGCATAAAGATATTTGGGAAAAATTATTCGAGTTTCCCCTAATCGAAACAGAACATCTCCTTGATGGCGAAGAATTACAACAGCACCCAACATTCCAGCCATGGCAGTCAAAAATGCTTGGTGTTCCACGTCTATTGAACGATTCCCCCATCAAACACTTGTTGTCTCACCAGCAATTAATGATTCAATTTTGGCAAATTTCTTTGGCCGAAGAAGACACCAAAAGCCTCCCAATGACAAGCGTTGACAAGTATCCCATGCCCATTGTTTTGGCCGACTTTGTGCGTAATGTGGTGATGGAGTAAATCTTCTTTATTATATTTGATTAATTAACCCTTTAAATCATACCATTATGAGTGGAACACTAAACAAAGTAATGCTTATCGGCCACTTGGGCGATGAAGTAAAAATGCACTATTTTGAAGGCGGCGGAAGCATTGGCCGTTTTCCATTGGCCACCAACGAGTCCTACACCAAAAAAGACACGGGCGAGAAAGTGACCCAAACAGAATGGCACAACGTCGTTGTGCGGAACAAGGCCGCTGAAATTTGTGAAAAGTATTTACACAAAGGTGATCGCGTGTATATCGAAGGAAAAATCAAAACACGAAAGTGGCAAGACGATAAAGGCAACGACCGCTACAGCACCGAGATCAATGTTGATGAGTTTACTTTCCTGACCACCAAAGGACAATCTACTGGAGGTTCTGCAGCACAAGAGAAACCATCGACCTCTTCGGGAGATGATTTACCGTTTTAATTCGAACACCAACACTTGGATCCAGAACCGCTTTTTTTCTTTTTCTTACTTTCGGATCCGTGGGTAGCTCCTTTTGTGAAAGGAGGAGTGTTGCTGCTTTTGCTTTTGGGGTCCGCGTTGATTTCAGGAGCAGAAGTTGCTTTTTTTTCTTTGACCAACCCCGAATTGGACGAAGCAAAAAATAGTGCGCCCAAAAAGGTTGCACTTATATCGCAGTTATTGCAACGCCCCAACCGTTTATTGGCAACGATCTTGGTGGCGAATAACTTTATCAATATTGCCATAGTCTTGTTGTTTGCCAATCTCGGCACCAGCGTGTTTGTCAATTTTGATAATCCATTCCTTCAGTTGTTTATTGAAGTCGTGGTAATCACATTTATCATTTTGTTGTTTGGAGAAATTTTACCCAAAATTTACGCCAATCGTAACAGCATGGCATTTGCTCAATTCATGGCCCCAACCTTGGATCGACTAGACCGATTTGTGTTGTATTTCTTAACGGTGCCCATGGGGCATCTGACCACTGTGCTTGAAAAGCGATTTGGACAACGTAACAATACCTTTTCGGTCAATGAGTTGTCTGAGGCATTGGCCTTGACCAGCCAAAGTGATACCACGCATGAAGAGGATAAAATTCTTAAGGGGATTGTGTCGTTTGGTGCGACGGAAACCAAACAGGTCATGTGCCCACGGGTCAATATGTTTGCGCTCTCGGTCGATATGTCATTGGATGAAATTCTTCCTTTGGTCATTGAAAATGGCTTTTCTAGAATCCCTGTCTATCGGGAAGGCCTCGACAAGATAGAGGGGGTGTTGTATAGCAAAGATTTGATTCCCAATGTTCACCGTTCGCAATTTGATTGGACCACACTTTTACACGCGCCCTATTTTGTTCCCGAAAACAAAAAATTAGACGACCTACTCAAGGAGTTTCAGTCACAGAAAAAGCACCTTGCCGTGGTGGTCGACGAATACGGCGGAACCTCGGGGGTCGTTACCTTAGAAGACTTGATGGAAGAAATTGTTGGGGATATTGTGGATGAGTTTGACGACGATGACATCGAGTATTCCAAGATCGATCAGCACAATTATGTATTCGAAGCCCAAGTCAGCCTCAAAGACTTTTACCGGATTACCGACCTATCGCAAGAAGAACTGATCGAAAACGCAAAAGGCGAAGCCGAAACGCTGGGAGGGTTTATTTTGGAAATTGCTCAAAAAATGCCCAGTTTACGTCAAAAAATTCGCTTTGAAGGAGTGGTCTTCACCATCGAATCGGTCGATAAAAAACGCATAAAAAGGGTGAAAGTCACCTTACCCATCACCTCATGAGATACATTGTTATTTTCTTCATCGCCATGATCTATGTGCAGTGTGATCAAGGCAGCGCCCTTCCCAAGCCCAAAGCAAAGCTGAACTTGCACTATCCCATTGCGGGGTACATGGAAGTCGACAGTCGTTGTTCCTATCGTTTTGCGATGAACGAAAACGCGCGGTTTTCTCCCTTAGAGGGTTGTGAAAGTAAAATTGATTATCCCAACATGGGGGCAACGGTATACATGTCCTATCGGCCTGTGGTCAACAATCTCGATTCTCTCTTGGCAGATGCCTATCAAATGCCGAGTAAACACATTATTAAAGCCATTGAAATCCCCGAAAAAGTTTTCATCGATCCACAAAACCGCACCTACGGAACGCTCTTTCGTATTGTTGGGGAGGCTGCGTCTCAGGTACAATTTTTTGTCACCGATAGCACCGATCATTTTTTGGTCGGCTCACTTTATTTCTATACCCGTCCCAACTATGATTCACTCATGCCAGCGGCGCGATACATAGAGCAGGACATGAGCAAATTGATGGAAAGTCTTCGTTGGTCTTCCACCAACAATTAGCGGTCGAGTATCTCAAAAGCACTTACGCTATAGGCTGCGCCTACAGCAGGAACAATTTCGCGAATGGCGGTGGGTTGAATTTGTTTATCGTCAAATAAAATCAACGCTTTTTTGGTGGCAAAGTCAACTGTAGCACTGCTGATTCCTGTGGTTGCGTTCAATTTTTTTTGAATCGTCGCCGCACAGCCAATCGCACAGGTCATTCCTTCAATGGTCATTTCCATTGCTTGGTTAGCAACAACCGACACTTTATCGGATGCAACAGCAATCGGTGGAACTTTGGTGGCTGGCGCTTGGTCCTGACAAGCGAAGAAAAATGGTGTAATGGTAGCAAGTACAACAAAAGCGAATTTTTTCATGGGATAAAATTAATGATTATTCAAAACGCGATCGCTAAAAAAAGATGCACTTTTGTAAAAAAGTAGCAATGTCAAAGGATGTTCTTCGGTGGGTCTACCTGTTGGTTCTCTCGCTCATTTGGGGCAGTTCATATATTCTTATTAAAAAAGGACTGGTTGGTTTGTCTCCCATTCAAGTGGGGTCATTCCGAATTTTAATGACCACGGGGATTCTCTTGGTCGTAGGGCATCGTCATCTTAGAAGTATTCGTCGAGAACAATGGAAGTGGTTGGCGTTTACTGGTTTTGTAGGGACTTTCTTCCCTTCTTTTCTCTTTGCCTATTCAGAAACGGAAATCGATAGTTCCATTGCCGCGGTTCTCAATGGACTCACGCCTGTATTCACATTGGTTATTTCGAGCGTTGTCTTTGGCCAACCTCTTTTTCGCCGGCAGGCACTTGGAGTAGTTGTCGGATTTTTGGGTACTATATTGTTGGTTGTCCAAGAACTTACCCTGAGCACCAACGATGGGCGTTATGCCCTATTGGCGGTTGTAGCTGCCCTGTGCTACGGGATTAATGTTACCACGCTCAAAAACCGTTTACA
Source organism: Candidatus Arcticimaribacter sp. (assembly GCA_011526265.1). Taxonomy (GTDB): domain Bacteria; phylum Bacteroidota; class Bacteroidia; order Flavobacteriales; family Flavobacteriaceae; genus Arcticimaribacter. The sequence goes on from WTJN01000127.1 coordinate 22,068, forward strand.
AGGGGTTTCTCCCATGGGGATTGCACTGGGAAATTTTATTTTTATTTGTTTTCCTGCGTTACTCTTACTTGCGTCTACAGAATTTCCGTGGGCAAACTTTTATACTCAACCCAAGATCACACATTCCTTGGGCTTTATCTTTATTCTATCCGCGGTTGGGACGGCCTTTGCCAAAGTATTGTTCAATCGGTTATTGGCCTTTTCTTCGGCCGTCTTTACTATTTCGATTACCTACCTCATCCCCATTGTGGCCATCTTCTGGGGGGTTTTGGATGGAGAAACTTTTGGGTGGATGCAAGCGGGGGCAAGTCTCCTTATTTTGGGGGGAATCTATTTGGTGACAGAACAAAAAAAAGCGCCCTAAGAGCGCTTTTTTTTATGTTGTAAATAAGCGTTTATTCAAAGTCAGCTGCACCAAAGGGAACATTCAGTTCAATGGAAGAGCTGATGAAGTCGATTTTTTGTGGTCCAAACGATTGGGTGATTTTATGTGCAAAAAGGAGTCCATCAACGGCTTTGTAATCACCAATCAATGTTTCTTGTGTCATCACATTGCCTTGGATTTCTTGTGTCTCACTGACCTTAATTTTAAGGCCGCTTTCTACACTGTAGAAAAATGATTTTCCACTCTTTACCTCTAATTCATAGGCTTGTTCTCCATCTACGTCGGAGACCCCCAAGACTTTAAGCTCTTTAGGATCAAGGGCTAGCTCTGCAAAAATGGCGGTATCTGCCAGTGAGCCGGCCAACTCCTCTGCACTCATTTCCATGCGCTGACCTTGCGCCTCATTGTAGCCTTTGTCTTTGTTGATGACTTGCTTTTGCATGACATTCCCCATCATGCTTACGCTGGTCGACGATTGCAGACGATTTGTTTTTTTGCTGGTGATTTCCAGCTGCATGCCTTGCATTGATCCGCTAGCAACTTCTTTCTTGGTCTCTACAGCTTCGGCTTTTTCACGCCCACCAATGGCATCCAAGTAGCGATTGATGATGCTTTCGGCAGTCACGCCTTCGGGGAGCGCTGCATCGTAGTTGGGTCGATCTACCCCAAGACCGTATTTGTCGTAAAAGCTGATTGGGAGTGCTTGTCCAAGCGGTTGGGCTTTTTCCAAGTTTTCGAGTACTTCGCTCCCTTTTCCAGTGACGAATATGCGCGCGTTGTTTAAATGAAAATATTGCTGGGCAACCCGTTGAATATCTTCAATCGTTACGGCATTGATTTTTTGCAAGTAGGAGGTGTAAAAATCTTTGGGCAAACCTTCGGTCAAAATAGACAGTGCGTATCGGGCAACTGTTTCGGGCTGCTCAAGTGCGATCACGAAGTCGCCTACATATTTCGCTTTGGCTTGGTCCAATTCGGTTTTACTCACTTGCAGATCACGCATTTTGTTGACCTCCTTCACCAGTTCGACCACAGAACTGTCGGTAACGGCATTGCGAACACTAGCATAAGCCCTTAGTCGTGACCGCGTATACTTGTCGGTACTGAAAGAAGAATAGGAGCCATAGGTATACCCCTTGTCTTCGCGCAGATTGAGGAACAGACGGGCTTGCGCTCCTCCCCCCAAAATGCGGTTGGCCAACAGCATGGGAAAATAATCGGCATCGGTTTTTTTAACCTCAGTAGTGAAGTCTACAGATACTTCCGATTGCACTGCGTTGGGCATATCAACGAAATGAACACTTAGTCCTTCGGCATTTTTGGCCGCAGGAAAACGCTCTGCAACGGCAGAATCACCTTTCCACTTACTAAACAAATCGGTGACTTGTGTTTTGACGGTGGCAAAATCTACATCGCCAATAATGACCAAATAGGCATTGGCGGGAGTGAAGTTTTTGGCATAGTAATCCTTGACATCTGCGAGCTGGACATTGGCGACTGTTTCGGCGCGAATAAACTCGCCAAAGGGATGATTTTTCCCGTAGGTAATTAAATTTTCTACCCGTCGAGCCGCAGCCGGGACAGAGTTTTCGTCCGATTTAATTCCCTCGATGAGTTTATTTTTTTCTTTGTCAAATTCTTCTTCCAAGAAATTGGGGTGGAGCGCAGCATCCGCCAGCAGGGCAAGCACTCGGGGGAAATAGCGCGACAGCGAAGAGGCATAGGCGCTTGAAGAACCAAAGCCTACACGTGCACCCAAATAGTCGACTTCCTCGTCGTAGGCGTCTTTGTCAATATTCACCGAACCTTTCCCCAGCATGCTGGATAAAAGGGCATTGACCCCGGCCAATTCTCCTTCAAAAACAGGGGGGAGATCAATGTTGAGCCGCGCCGATGCTCGTGGAAGTTTGTGGTTTTCAACCACCAATACCTGAAGCCCGTTGGGCAGTGTAAATTGTTGGGGTTCGTCGAGCTGTATCGCAGGTGCTGGCCCCGGTTGGGGTTGCTGTGATCGATCAATTTGTGCGGTGGCTTGAAGCGAGCAACACAGAAGGGCAAAAATGAAAATAAGTTTTTTCATGGGAAATTATTTTTTGCTGGACTCGGGCAAATAATCCAAGACCAAGCGTTGGTTTTTGTTGAGGTATTTTTTGGCAACCGCCTGAATTTCTTCACGCGTTATGGAACGATAGACATCGATCTCTGAATTGATCAAGTTGGTATCGCCGTAAAAAGTATAGTATTCAGCCAGGGAGTTGGCGATGCCTTCAACCGAGGCATTGGCGTTGACAAAATCGGTTTCAAATTTGTTTTGCAGTTTTTGATAGTCTTTTTCCGAGATCAACTCATTTTGAATTTTCACGACCTCTTCTTCCATTGCATCCACCAGGGTTTCAAGTGAAGTGTCTCCCAAGGGAAGTCCGAAAATAAGGTACATCCCGTAGTCTTCCTGGCTCAAGTTGAACGCCCCAACTTGCAAGGCCATTTTTTCTTCATCTACCATTTTTTTGTACAGTTTGGAGCTGTTTCCGTCACTGAGATAGGTAGAAATCATATCGAGGACTTTGGAGTCTCTGGTGGTCAGGGCAGGCATGCGATAGCCCGAAATTACTGCTGGGATTTGAATATTGGGGTCATAGGCAACGGCTTTGATGGGTGAAGTTATGGGGGTTTCTTTGACTGCTACGCGCTCGATTGCAGCCCCGCGAGGAATTTCGGCAAAATAATCATCAATCATTTTCTTGGTAGCGGCAATCTCAATATCTCCTGCCACAACCAAGACGGCGTTGTTGGGCACATAGTACTTTTTGTTGAAGGCCAAAAACTCATCGAGTGATGCGGCGTCCAAATGCTCCATTTCACCTATAGTAGTGTGTTTGTAGGGGTGTTTGTCAAAAAGATTTTTCTTCACATTCTCCAGAAATTTCCCGTAGGGCGAATTGTCTACACGAAGTCTTTTTTCTTCTTTGACGACTTCATTTTGAGTATCGACACCAATCTGATTGATGACGGGGTGTAACATGCGTTCCGATTCTAGCCACAATCCCAATTCGAGATTGTTGGAGGGAAAAATTTCGTAGTAATAGGTGAAATCATCATTGGTATAGGCATTGTTTTTTCCACCGTTGGAGGAGACAATACTGAACCACTGCCCACGTTCAATATTTTTGGTGCCCTCAAAGAGAAGGTGTTCAAAAAAGTGAGCAAAGCCTGTGCGTTCGGGGTCTTCATCTTTGGCCCCTACGTGATAGAGCACCGAGGTGGTGACCAGCGGGGCACTGTTGTCTTGATGTAGAATCACATGCAAGCCATTGTCGAGGTCATACTCTTCAAAACTTACTGATTGCGCGTGCAAATGCCCTACAAGAAAACTTAGGCACAGCACAAAGAAGGTTTTTTTCATGATCTGCTATTTAAATAATTACTTTTTATATGTCGGGTTATCCTAAATAATGTTACAATATAAGCAACCACTGACACAATAAAAGGGCATTTATTTCATTATATACATTGATGAATGCATTCACACGACTGTTCCCTCTTTGGGTCAGCCTTTGCGCAGGTCTTGCACTCTATCAGCCTTCTTGGTTCACGTGGTTTTCGGGCCCTTGGATCACCTATGGTTTGGGGGGCATCATGCTGGGAATGGGCTTGACTTTGCGCTGGGAAGATTTTGCACAAGTCGCCACCCGGCCACAGTGGGTTGCTACGGGACTGCTGCTGCAATTTACCGTTATGCCTTTGTTGGGATGGGGATTGAGCCGGTTGTTTCAATTGCCTCCTTTTTTTGCCGTAGGGCTTATTCTTGTGTCTTGTTGCCCGGGCGGAACCGCATCAAACGTTATGGCCTATTTGGCCAGAGCCAATGTTGCACTCTCGGTTGCCATGACCACGTGTTCTACATTGGGTGCAATTTTACTCACCCCTTTGTTGACTACAACACTGTCGGGCAGTTATTTGGAGGTCGACGGATGGGGGTTGTTGTACAGCACCCTTAAAGTGGTTTTAGCACCGATTGTTCTAGGAGTTCTCATGAACCGATATCTGCCAAAAACAACACAGAAAATCGTTCCTTATTCGCCCCCCGTGGCAGTTTTGTTGATTGTCTTGATTGTGGCCAGTATCATTGGGCAAGGAAAGGAAATCATTCTCGATGCCGGGTTGAACTTGCTTTTGGCAATCATGACGTTACATTTATTGGGCTTTATATTGGGGTATTTTTTGAGTCGGTTTTTTGTCAAAGATCGAGCAGTAAATAAAACCATGGCCTTGGAGGTTGGGATGCAGAATTCGGGCTTGGGCGCTGTTTTGGCCCGTGAAAATTTTATCCATCCTGCAACTGCCATTCCCTCGGCCTTGTCAAGTTTGGTACATTCTATTTACGGAAGTATCTTTGTTTCATTATTTAAGCATGGAAAAAAATAACAGGGTCATGAAAAAAGTAGTGCTTGTCGCTGCCAAAAGAACACCCATTGGTTCGTTTATGGGAAGCCTTTCACAAGTACCTGCTACTGATCTGGGGGCCACAGCCATAGCGGCTGCCCTTGCTTCGGCTCACCTTTCCCCCGAACAAGTGGATGAGGTGTTCATGGGCCATGTTTTGCAAGCAGGTGCCGGTCAAGCCCCGGCCCGTCAAGCGGCATTGAAGGCCGGTATCCCCAACAGCGTTCCCTGTACTACTGTGAATAAGGTGTGCTCTTCGGGCATGAAAACCATCATGATGGGGGCGCAAGCCATTGCCCTAGGAGATGCCGATATTGTGGTGGCGGGGGGAATGGAAAGCATGAGTCTAGCCCCCCATGTATTGCACCAACGCCGCGGGATTAAATTTGGAGCCACCGCATTTGAAGATACACTACAAAAAGACGGTTTGGTCGATGCATACGACCAAGTCGCCATGGGCGTTTTTGCCGATGCTACCGCAGAAAAACACACCATCACCCGCGAGGCTCAGGATGCTTATGCCATTCAATCCTATGAAAGAAGTCGAGCCGCATGGGACAATGGTCGGATGGAAGAGGAGGTCACTCCTGTCCGTGTTCCTCAACGAAGAGGAGATGACTTGGTGGTTACTGAAGATGAAGAATATAAAAATGTACGGTTGGATAAAATCCCAAGCCTTCGCCCGGCCTTTTCAAAAACAGGAACGGTTACGGCTGCGAATGCATCAACACTCAACGACGGGGCTGCTGCTGTAATCTTGATGAGCGAGGAAAAAGCCGCTGCACTGCAACTCGCTCCTATGTCAAGAATTGTTGCCTACGCCGACGCGGCGCAAGAACCGCAGTGGTTTACCACTGCTCCGGCCAAGGCGTTGCCCAAGGCCTTGGCAAAAGCACAATTGAGCTTGGAAGACATCGATTTGTTTGAGTTTAACGAAGCATTTGCCGTGGTGGGATTGGCCAATTTGGCTTTGTTAGGGCTGACTGATGAGAATGTCAATATCAACGGAGGAGCAGTCTCCTTGGGTCATCCCTTGGGATGTTCAGGGACCCGCATCGTGGTTACTCTTCTTCACGCCATGCAACAGCGAAAAGCGCAGCGGGGTGCTGCTGCAATATGTAACGGTGGAGGAGGCGCCTCCGCCATAATTTTTGAATCTATCCATTGAAAAAACAGCTCGTTTTCTTGGTACTGTTCTCGAGTATGCTTCATGCTCAGGAAGCCAATATATTGTTCAATCGCCTCAATATGGGAGTATACAACCCAGCCTTTACCGGCACCAATGGGTCGTTTATTTCCCTCAACAGTAGGGCGCAATGGTCCAGTATTGCGGATGCCCCTCGCACCAACTATTTGATCTACCAGTTGCCGCAACGCAACAAGGTTTTTTTGGGTTTTACCGCGCAGAACGACCGGGTATTCATTGAAAACAAAACCCATTTAACGGCTGACTATAATTATGAATTACAAATTGATGCCACCCGCTTCCTGTATTTGGGATTAAAAGCAGGCGGGTTTTACAACAACATCGACGTGGATCGATTGCAACGATTGTATACCACCTATAATCCCGCCTTAGCACCGGTGAAAAGCTACTTTACCCCAGTGCTCGGTGTAGGGGTGCAGTGGAAAACACCCCGCTATTTTATTGGTCTTGGGGTCCCAAGTATTTTCAACAACAAGCGTTTTCAGGATGATGGCGGTTGGGAAACCACGGCCACCGACCGGCCGTATGCCTATTTTTCGGGAGGAGTGTTCTTTGCGCTTCCCAACGATCTTACACTCGAACCCAACGTGATTTATCGTGCCATGAAAGACAGCCCCAACCTTTTTATGGCCACTGTGGGATTGAACTACAAAGACCAATTTACTGTGGGGACAGGACTTTCAAACAACGATAATCTGGCCTTTTTTGTTTCTTCAAAAAGCATCAAAGGACTGGAATGGGGCTATGGCTATGAGTTCATGAATCGAAGCGATGCGACCGCCATTCAAGGGGCAACCCATGAATTTAGTTTGCGGTTCATGTTAGGAACAAAACAAGCAGACAACAACAACGAATCAGCACGAAAAGACGGCTACGATGAGAGAAATTAGACATTATTTTTTACTGGCCATTTTCATTTTTTTAGGGCACCAAGGATTTAGCCAAACACAACCACCAACCTCGGGTGGGGTATACCAGATTTCAACCTATAACCATCTTCTTTGGATTCAAAACAATTCTGCTTCCTGGTCGGCCAGTATGGTGTTGACCCAAGACATTGATATGTC
>WTJN01000123.1:0-6314 GCA_011526265.1 Candidatus Arcticimaribacter sp.
GAAATAATTGTGTATTTTTACATTTGAAATGACAATGTAAATGATGATGAAGCTTTTTCCTCCTACTGACATCGCCGTAAAACTGGCCAACGCCCAATCCAATGACGACGCTTTCCTTGCGGGGATCAACTCCCTATTGGCGCGCCCACAAAGCACCAATGCTTTTGATATTGAGCAACTTGCCACAGATAAAATCTATCACCTCGACACCATTCGCGACATTTGTATCGACTACCGCTTGCGTTTTTTGGATTTGAAATACTTCAAAAACGACCTTCCACAAGAGGCCTTTGATAAAATCGCTGTGTTGGAAATCGAACACGATACGACCTTAACAGGCTTTAAAGTCATGGCGCCCTCCAAATTGTTTCGTCTTAAAAACACCGATGACCCCCTACTCTTTGTCCCCCTTGGCAACGACTATTTCTATTTGATTCATCAGTGGGGCGACGATCTGCATCCGTTTCGCAAAGCCCTCATGTGGCCCTTTAAAAACATTTGGAATCTCCTCCTCACCCTTCTCGTGGTCAGCTGGGGGGCGACCCTATTGACGCCCATGGCGATTTTTACAAAAACCACCTCGTGGACAACCTTTTGGATGGTCTACTTCTTTAATTTCAAAGCCATCGCATCGGTTGTCTTGTTTTCGGGTTTTGCCTTGGGAAAAAATTTCAACCCTGCCATTTGGAACAGTAAATACAACAAAGCCTAAATCAAACCATGTCCTCAGATTCATCTTACCATCACATTTTTACCGGTTCATCGGTGGCGGTCCTTGCGCTGTTGGATGCGTTAGCTGCAGAAGGCATCAATCCTATCATTAAAGACGAAAATGAATCGGCACGCTTGGCCGGCTTTGGCATGACTTCGCCCATGACTCAGCAGGTGTATGTGCACACTGACGAAAAAGAACGGGCAGAATCCATCGTTGAAAAACTTTTCTAGTCTTTCCGATTTTTCTATTTTGCATACAGAAACCATTGAATGAATGCCGAGCACCGATTTTGTGTCTGGGTTTTTCTTCACTACAAATTTATTTTGATTCATGAACACAAGTTTTGAAACTCTTGATTACATTGTATTTGCCTTGTATGCGGTGATAATTCTGGGCGTTGGCCTATGGGTATCGCGTGACAAAGAAGGGGAAACCAAAAGCGCAGAAGACTATTTCTTGGCCAGCAAATCGCTCCCTTGGTGGGCCATTGGTGCCTCCTTGATTGCAGCCAACATCTCGGCCGAACAATTCATTGGCATGTCCGGTTCCGGATTTGCTGTAGGCTTGGCCATTGCCACCTACGAATGGATGGCCGCGTTGACCTTGATTATTGTCGGGAAGTTCTTCCTCCCGATCTTCATCAAAAAGGGACTGTATACCATCCCCGAATTTGTCGAAAAACGCTTTTCCAGCCAATTAAAAACCATCTTAGCCGTCTTTTGGATCGGCTTGTATGTGTTTGTCAATTTGGCATCGGTGATGTACCTCGGCGGACTGGCACTGCAAACCATCTTGGGCATTGATATGCTCACGGGTGTGATTGGCTTGGCCGCGTTTGCTGCCGCCTACTCGCTTTATGGCGGACTCTCTGCCGTCGCATGGACCGACATCATCCAAGTCGTGGTATTGGTGTTGGGTGGTCTGGTAACTACCTACCTGGCCTTGAATACCGTTTCAGGCGGTGCTGGCTTTTTCGAGGGTCTCAGCACAATCTATGCGGCAGTGCCCGAGAAGTTCGACATGATTCTCGAAAAATCAAATCCCGAATACATGAACCTTCCAGGAATTGGTGTTTTGATTGGGGGGATGTGGATTGCCAATTTGTACTACTGGGGCTTCAATCAATACATCATTCAACGTACCTTGGCTGCCAAGTCGCTCGAAGAATCACAAAAGGGGATTCTCTTCGCCGCAGGGCTAAAAATGATCATCCCTATCATCGTGGTTATCCCAGGGATTGCGGCCTATGTGATTGTCAACGACCCCACGTTGTTGGGCAGTCTCGGCGAGGCTGGAATGAACAATATCCCTGCTGCTGGTGCGGCCGATAAAGCCTATCCATGGTTGATGCAATTTTTACCCACTGGGCTCAAAGGAATTGCCATTGCTGCGCTGGCCGCTGCCATTGTTTCTTCCTTGGCGTCCATGCTCAATTCCACGGCAACCATCTTCACCATGGACATTTACAAACAACTCATCAATCCCAACGCAGGAGAACAACAAACCGTCAACGTTGGTCGTCTCTCGGCCTTGGTGGCTTTGATCATCGCCACCATCATGGCACCGCTGTTGGGCGGCATCGATCAAGCATTTCAATTTATTCAGGAATATACAGGGGTTGTTAGCCCGGGAATTCTTGCTGTATTTGTCTTGGGACTATTCTGGAAAAAAACCTCCAACAAAGGCGCTATTTATGGGGCATTAGCCTCCATCCCAATTGCCTTATTCTTTAAGGTCGGACCTAAAGGCTGGGCCAGCGGATCGGGCTTGGAAGACCTCTTCCCCACCCTTCCCTTCCTCGACCAAATGGGATTGACGGCCCTTTTGTCCATGGCCGTGATTGCCTTGGTGAGTATGCGTGAAAACAAAGACAAAGACGATGATAAAGGCATCGAATTGGAAGATGGTATTTTTGCCACTTCCCCTACCTTCAATGTTGGGGCCTTCGCCCTCATGATTGTATTGGCCGGCTTATACGCTTTCTTCTGGTAGAATAGATCATTTTCTCCCTTATAAAGCGCAATGCTCTGCATTGCGCTTTTTTTGTACCTTGAAGAAAATCGATTTTGATGAAAAAAGGTATACTTATATGCTCGCTTCTTTTAGGCAGCTTTGTCCTCTATACGTTTCTGTCTACGGGTTTCTTTAGGTCCATCAACACCACCTTTGCACAGCAGGTATGGCAACGCATTCCGGTCGTCGGGGCCGAAGATATTGTGGTGCCGGAAGGGAAAGATTTTGCACTGATCTCCTCCACCGATCGACGGCATTACCCCCCCAAGGCGCAAGAAAAAGGAGGATTGTATTATCTCTCGCTCAACGACTCCGTGCTCAGCCCGGTGTTACTTGCCCCAAACCGCACTACCCCTTTCGCTCCCCATGGGATTGATGTGTGGGCAGCATCGGACAGTACATTTTTGGTTTTGGCCATCAATCACGTGGGGAAAACGCACCAGATCGAACAATTCCGATTGAAACAAAAGCAACTGACCCCAATCAAAACCTGGACGCACCCCTTGATGGTGCAACCCAATGATGTCGTTTGGATCTCCCCCGAGGAGTTTTATTTCACCAACGACCATGGCTATACCGACGGCCTGGGAAAAGTCATTGAAGAGTATGGCGGAATGGCGTGGTCATCGGTCATTCACGTCAAGAATGGAGTATTCCAAAAAGTGGCCGACGGCATTGCCTATGCCAATGGGATTGCCCACGACAAAAAACGTGAGTTGCTCTACGTGGCTTCACCACGGCATTTTTTGGTCAAAGTCTACGCCCGCCATACCGATGGAACACTGACGTTTATTGAAGATATTCCTGCTGGGACTGGGGTCGATAACATCACCCTTGATGGGCAAGGCCGTTTGTGGATCGGGGCGCACCCCAATCTGCTGCGTTTTCAAGCCTATGCCCAAGGTAAAGTCCCGCATGCGCCCTCAGAAATTCTTCGAATCGACTATAAGGAGAAAGGCAATTATACTGTGGAGGTCATGGCTTTGGACGACGGCACCACCCTTTCTGGAGCAACGGTGGCCGTGCCCTATCAAGACAAAGTTCTGGTGGGCAATGTCATGGACGATAGCGTAGTGATTCTTCAACAATAGGCTTACGCCCAGTCCTGTAGTCCCAGGAGTTTTTCCCCCAAGGGGCTCAAGCGTGCCGTTGCATACTTTTTTTGCTCCCATCCTCTCGGATCGCCAGGAAAGGCATAGCCTTCTGGTGCCACCCGGTTTTTCCACGAATTGATGCGCCACTCCCGCAGGGGACGATTGTCTTCCTGTGCGGGCATCATGGAGATATACTGGGCGATACGCACTTTGTCTTTCGACAAATTGGGGCGAATGCCGTGGGGTTCGGCACTGTGAAAAATGAGCAAGTCACCTGCTTCGAGGGGAACTTTCACCAGGTGTTCTTCCAGTCCATCCATGGCGGGCTGGAAACGGTCGCGGTCGTGTGGTTGGGTCAGTTTCCACTGATCGTAATGCCGAAAAAGCCACGGCACACACTGAAAACCTCCCATGTTCGGATCGGTCTGATCGGCCAACGCCAACACCCCTTGCACGTTTTGCGGCCGGGTTTCTGGATCGTAGTCCCAATGAATGAATCCTTTTTGTTCATGCCCGGGACGATTGGGCACGTTCAAGTTGGCTCGATCAATGGTCACCCACAATTTTTCGGTACCCCAGATATCCACAAACGCATCATAGACACGCTGCGTTTGGCGGTTATCCCACAAGGTTTGGTGGTTGTATACTTCGACCATGCCCGTGCCGGCCAGTTCTTTCATTTGCATGGCCGCCCTTGCGGGGGCATACCAGCTATTGGGATCATGGGGGTCTTTCTCATCAAATGCCCACAAAAAATCGGCCGTTGCTTGTACTTGGGCCGCCGATACCGCTTGTTTGATGACCACATAGCCGTTGTGCTGCCAAAACGCCCAGTCCTCCATAGAAAGCACCCTAAGGGTGTCGGAAGTGGCCGAACGGCGCAGTTGTTGTGCACTGCTCTTGGCCGTGGAAGGATTGCCCGGGATGTCTTCGTGGGCGTTTGCGGGGGTGGTATTTTGTTGCATCATAAAGACTTTAGGACATCAATATAAAAAAAATATGCCTCCTCCTTTCCCCTGGCCAGAAGTCCGATAGGCATTTTTGTCCACTTGCAGCGACCGCTGAAAAGCCAGAAAGGCCTCCACTACTTTGTTGGGTGCCTCGATTTGTGGATAGTGGCCAATCGTGGGCAAGCGCACCACCTGCGGGTCAGGCACCAAAGCACAATAGCGTTCCACCATGTGCTCGCCCGAAATGGGATCGTGAAGCCCATTGATGAGCAACAGGGGAATTTTGGTGGTCTGAACGCCTCCTACCCAACGGGCGCGATGGCGTTGACGTTCGCGCATGTAACGGATGAGCAGGTGAAAAATCCTCCGCCCCTCGTTGTGGGTCAGCAGGGCCCAGAAAGCGTCCATTTCGGTTGTGGTAGGAAGCGTATTCGGTCCAAATATGCGATGAAAGTTTTTGGTTAATTTATCTTTTGTAAACAGGCGGCTCACCCAAGGGCCCAGGGGGCTCATGAGTAGGCGCTGCACCAACAAAGGCCGGTGGGTTTCGGGAAACATTCCCCCGTTGAGAAATGTCACGGATTCCAACCCAAAAGAAAGTGATTGCTCCTGTGACCGCGCTATGAGCTCCTGGGCGACGGTATCGCCATAGTCGTGCGCCAAAACATGCGTTTTGGCCATGCCCAAGTGGGCCGTCAATGCCTCGACGGCATCGGCTTGTCGCCCAACGCTATAGGCGTAGTGACGGGGTTTGTCCGAAAAGCCAAAACCTAAAAAATCCAAGGCATAAACGCGATAATGCGGCACCAAAAACGGCCATATTTTGGCCCAATCCCAAGAAGCCGTGGGGAAGCCATGCAATAACAAAAGCGCAGGCCCCTCCCCTTCAACGCGATAAAAATACCGCTGCCCCTGATAGGTGAAGTAGGCGCCCGCCTGTTGCCATGCCGAAAGTTCCATGACCCACAATGTACAACAAAGTTGAGAAAGTCGATCGATCTCTATTCCCCTCCCCTGTCTGTATCTGCGTTCAATCTCCCTATTCCTTTCGAAAAAGTTGATCCATATAATTGTTGGTGGCAAGATAGCTGCGCCGCAATTCCTCCAGGGAGGCAATAACGGTCTTGCGGTGGGGATGAGACGGATGCAGCGCATCCTTTTCATGGGCATCGCGCACGCTTACCCGCAAATACTGCCGGATGTTTTTTGTGGTATGGTCTGCCTCAAAAAAAGACATGTTGATCCACCGCAACAACAACTCATCCAACACCATGGCCCACACATTGATGCGCTCTCCTGTGCGTGTAAAAGAAGTGTACAAAAGGGTGTATGGCTTGTGATCGACCTCAAAGGCGTAGTGCCGCTGCAGGGGGTCGTTGTACACCCCGAAGTGAATTTGGGTGAACCACCGCCATTCTTCGGGTGGCTTGGGGTTTTCGAAGACAAAGTGATAGGTACGGGGTTTTTCTTTGACCCATCTACGGGACTTGGTCACTCGGTAGTCATCGATGAGCGAAGCAGGCTGAAGGGAGAGACAACCTA
>WTJN01000123.1:6414-8107 GCA_011526265.1 Candidatus Arcticimaribacter sp.
GTACAAGTCCGAGCGCTGCGCTTTGATCTTGTCGTCGGTCATGTAATCGTCGAAAGTCAAATGACGATCAATCACTCCTTTGGGCGTAAGTTCGAGCACCCTGTTGCCCACCGATTGTGCAAACGCATGGTCATGTGTGGTCAAAAGCACCGTGCCTTTGTAGTTTTTCAAGGCATTGTTAAAGGCCGTAATCGACTCCAAGTCCAAGTGATTGGTCGGCTCGTCCAAAAGCAACACATTGGCGCGGCTCATCATCATTTTCGAGAGCATACAGCGCACTTTTTCACCTCCAGACAGTACGTTGGACTGTTTGAGTGCTTCTTCACCACTGAACAACATTTTGCCCAAAAAGCCGCGAATGAACACTTCCTCGCGTTCCTCTTCGGTTTGGGCATACTGCCGCAGCCAGTCGACCAGCGACATGGGCTGCTCGAAGTAGGCCGCATTGTCGAGCGGCAGATAGGCCTGTGTGGTGGTCACCCCCCACTGAAACGCCCCAGCAGCCGGGGAGGCACCCCCTGCAATAATCTGGTAAAAGGCCGTCACGGCACGGCTGTCTTTGCTATACACCACGACCTTGTCGCCCTTGGCCAAATTGAGGTTCAGGTCTTGAAACAACACATCGTTGTCCAAGGTGGCTTGGAGGCCTTCAATATTCAAAATCTGATCCCCGGCCTCGCGCTCCTGCTCAAATATAATCGCCGGATAACGGCGACTCGAGGGTTTAATTTCGGCAATGTTGAGTTTGTCGATCATTTTCTTTCGCGAAGTCGCTTGCTTGGACTTAGCTACATTGGCCGAAAAACGGGCAATGAATTCTTGCAATTCCTTTTTCTTTTCCTCGGCTTTTTTGTTTTGCTGCGCGCGCTGGCGTGCGGCCAACTGGCTCGATTCGTACCAAAAGGTGTAGTTGCCAGAGAAGTGACTGATTTTACCAAAGTCAATATCGGAAATATGGGTACACACAGCATCCAAAAAGTGACGGTCGTGCGAGACCACAATCACGGTATGGTCATAGTGCGCCAAAAACTGCTCCAACCACAGAATGGTTTCGTAGTCCAAATCGTTGGTAGGCTCATCCATAATGAGCACATCGGGGTTGCCAAAGAGGGCTTGCGCCAGCAGCACCCGCACTTTTTGCACCCCGTCCAAATCGGCCATTTGGGTGTAGTGCAAGCCTTCGTTGATGCCCAAATTGGACAACAAGGCCGCGGCATCGCTCTCGGCGTTCCAGCCGTTCATTTCTTCAAACTGAATTTGTAACTCCCCCACCCGTTCACCGTCGGCATCCGAAAAATCTTCCTTGGCGTAGATGGCATCCATTTCTGTTTTTACGGCATAAAAATCGGTATTGCCGCGTAGAACGGTATCCAGCACGGGAAAGTCGTCAAAAGCATTGTGGTTTTGCTCCAAAACCGACATGCGCTTGCCTGGCTCCAAATGCACCTGACCTGAATTGGCCTCCTGCTGCCCGGATAGAATTTTGAGAAAGGTTGATTTTCCTGCCCCGTTGGCGCCAATGATCCCATAACAATTTCCCGCCGTGAAGTTGACGTTGACCTCGTCGAACAAGATGCGTTTACCAAATTGAACCGATAGATTGGATACTGAAAGCATGTCGTGTGTTTTTGCGTTGCAAAAGTAGGCAAGTCCACGCAAATATGCCCGCTCATTGCTCAACAAAAGCGGTTGA
>WTJN01000130.1 GCA_011526265.1 Candidatus Arcticimaribacter sp.
TAAACCCGCAACTATGGCCGCTTTATTTTCTCTTAATTGTTTAAGTGGTATCATGACGTGGATTCTTGCGACAAAGATAATTTTTGCCGTTCAATTTATGGACAGATTATGGAATCAAATTCAAACACTGTTGCTTGTCAACTTCAAGTTGGGATTTAAGGGCAGTAGGGGAATCGAATTTTTTTTCTTTTCGAATAAAATCGAGTAGTTCTAAACGCAACACTTGACCATAGAGGTCTTTTTGGAATTCAAATAGATGCACTTCAAGTCGGTGTTTTTTTCCTTTCATTGTGGGGCGATACCCAATGTTCATCATTCCATGATGTGTTTGTTCGTCGATCTCCGTTCGGATGAAATAGACGCCATCTGCAGGAAGTAGTTTGTAGTTTTCCTCTAGGGTTAGATTGGCTGTTGGGAAGCCGATTGTGCGTCCAATTTGGTCGCCTTCAACCACTTTTCCTTGTAAAACAAAAGGGCGTTGCAAATAATTGGCGGCCTTTTTCACGTCCCCTTCGGCAAGCGCACGGCGTATTTTGGTAGAGCTTACATTGACCGATGAAATTTCTTGTGCTTCGATTTGTTCGACGGTAAATCCATACGTTTGCCCGGCCAATTCGAGATCTTCGACGGTCGCTTCACGGTTGCGACCAAAGCGGTGGTCGTATCCAATAATCAAATGTGCGATCTGAAAGGTGTTGACCAAAATGTCTCGTATAAAACGACTGGATGTTTGACGGGAGAATTCTTTCGAAAAAGGATGAATGACCAAAACATCAACACCCAGTTGTGTAAAGAATTCCTTTTTTTCTTCAAGGGTGTCAATGAGTTTAATGGATTGATCTTTTTGCAGCACCATTCGCGGATGAGGGAAAAAAGTCAATACAACAGACAAGTGCTTACCTTGCTTCGCTGTTGTGACCAAGCGATCGATTATTTTTCGATGTCCGAGGTGGACCCCATCGAAGGTGCCTATGGTGAGCACACAGGAACGGTCTGGAACATAGTTTTCGATAGAAGAAATAACCTTCACAGAAAAAGAGTATATTTGAGTGAGGTGTAAAAATATAGCTTTTGCCTCATACAATACACGTTGCATGAATCATTTCGTTCATATGAAGAGAGTTTCACTTTTTCTCTTCTTTATTTCACACCTGCTATTCGGTCAACAGGCTTGGCAAGTCGATGCCTCTTCTTTGGGAATGCAATCGCGAAAAGCACATATGGGGGTAAAGGCTCTACAGCAGGCCAAGTGGAATGCTGACCATCGAGAAATGTTATGGAAACAGATTGACCTTTTACAAGAATCACTCTCCATAAAGTTGCTCAACGAAAGGGGAGAAGAAGAGAAATTTATGCTTCACCCTGTGCCTGTTTTATCCGATGAATTGGCGCTACAGTATCCTTCAATTAAGGCCTTCAGGGGGAAGAGCCTCGTTCGTGAAAATGTTATTACGCGATTAACCATCAGTCCATTGGGCATACATGGGTTAATAAAAACTCCAGCCGGCGATCTGGTATTTCAACCTGTGCGCGGACAGAAAGACAACTATCTTTTCTACATGCGAGAGCATCTTCCTTCAGCACCATCTTCGGAGCGAAAATGCAGCACAGCAGTTGAATCATCGAAAAGCAGTGCATTCCCTTCTGCCCAGCGGTCTAGAAAAAGGACCACCGGATTCAAAAGCTATCGTTTTGCTGTTGCCGCTACTGCAGAGTATACCTTCTATTGGGGCGATGGTGATCCCGATAATGGTACGAATAGAGAGGATGCTTTTGCCGCGATTGTCAACACTGTCAATCGGATGAATGAGGTGATGGAAACGGATTTAGGCATACGACTAATTTTGGTTTCCGACGCTA
Source organism: Candidatus Arcticimaribacter sp. (assembly GCA_011526265.1). Taxonomy (GTDB): domain Bacteria; phylum Bacteroidota; class Bacteroidia; order Flavobacteriales; family Flavobacteriaceae; genus Arcticimaribacter. Next base: position 1,861 of record WTJN01000130.1, read on the forward strand.
GTTTTGCCTTTGAAGATGCCGAAACAGACCCTTTTGGAGATGATTTGAATGATGAAGTGCAGGCTTTTTTGACCCAGCAAATGGGGGAGGCCAACTACGATCTTGGGCACTTGTTTCACCGTTCGGCTCCCAATGGGGACGCAGGAAGCGTAGGGAATGTATGTCGAGACACGAGAAAGGGTAGTGCATTTTCGGCACATTCCTTTACCGCCACCAACGGGAGTGGGGGACAATTTTTGACGGACTATTTCGACGTGGACTACGTGCTGCATGAGGTAGGGCACCAATTTGGGGCGACGCACTCTTTTGCTCACGAAACAGAAGGAACAGGGACCAATAGTGAACCCGGAAGCGGTTCGACCATCATGTCTTATGCAGGCATCATCCCCGGTCAGAACATGCAAGCGCACAGTGACCCCTATTTTCATGCCCATAACTTGCGGCAAATTCATCGCTACCTACAGGATTATTCTTGTCAAGTTCCCTTGGAGAGTACACATCAACCGCCCACAGTAACCGCTGGCGAGGACGTATTTATACCCAGCCAAACACCCTATGAATTGGTGGCTCAAGCCAATGATCCCGACGACGATGTTTTGACCTATTGCTGGGAACAAATGGATAGTGGTCAAGTCACTGCGCAACAGTTTGGTCCGCGATTGGTGTCAGGAAGCACGGCACGTTCCCTCCCGCCCAAGACCTCACCCAAGCGGACAATTCCCAACATGCAAAGGGTACTGGCCAATCAGTTGACACAAACCGAACCTGAGGAAGGCGATGACTGGGAAACAGTTGTAGAGGTGAGTCGTTCTATGCGCTGGGGGGTCACCGTGCGCGATCGCACCCAAGAACTCCCCAACGGCCTAGGGTATACAGCATTTGACGAAAAGTCCATCACCGTTATTGCCGATGCAGGACCCTTTCGTGTACTGTCGCAAAATGATGCGAGCGAGGTGTGGCAATCGGGACAAACGGTTGACATTGCTTGGGATGTCGCCCAAACACAAGCCGCTCCTATTTCTTCCACGGCCGTAAACATCTATCTTTCCACAGATGGGGGAGTAAATTTTGATCGGCCCTTGCTGCTCAATACGCCAAATGACGGACAGGCGAATATCAGCGTTCCGGGGAATATTTCTACCTCCAATGCGCGGATAAAAATTGTACCGACCGATAATATTTATTTTGCGGTCAATTCCGTCGATTTTTCTATCGAAAGCACACCATTTGCTCTACAGACATCATCAATTAACGCTTTGGTTTGTGATACACAAACGGTGTCTTTTTCTTTTCAACTCACCCCCTTTGAAACATTAGAAAGCAATGTGGTTGTTTCCACCTCGGGTCTTCCTGAAGATATTTCGGTTGATATTTCACCCACGGTACTTTCCTCTTCATCAAATGCAGGCATACTCACCCTGACCGCCCCTTTAGGATTTGAAGGGGATCTTCAATTCTCTTTGACGGGAACAATGAGTACAACTACTGTGCGACAACCACTAAAGACTACTTTTGCCTCTGCGGGTCTCGCACCGCCTACCTTGGTTGCACCAGCCAATGCCGCTACCGATCAGCCCGATCAACTGGTTTTGTTGTGGACACCGCAGTCAGTTAGCAGTGGTTATCGGGTGGAGGTAAGTACGAATGCAGATTTTGACCCAATACTTCGTGAGATAGAAAGCGAGACCAATTCGGTAACACTTGAAGGACTTGAGTCACTTACTACCTACTATTGGCGTGTTGTTAACACCAATATTTGTGGGGAAAGCCCACCCAGTGCCGCTTCCAATTTTACAGTAACAGAAATTACTTGTGCAAATTTTAGCCCCGAAGGGCTGCCTGTTTCGCTGCTCGACGCCATTTCAATCAGCATTTCTCAAAATACGCTTGTGAATATTGCCGTTCCAGACGATTTAACCATACTAGACATCAATGTGAAGGTGAAGATTCGCCACACCTATTTGGAGGATTTAACCCTCACCTTAATCTCACCCAGTGGTGAGCGGATATTGCTTTCAGAAAATATTGGTAGCGACAATGACAATTATACAGACACGGTTTTTGATGCCGAAGCGCCTTTAGGTATATTAATTGGAAGTCCTCCATATACCGGTGCTTTTCGCCCTGAAGGTGATTTAACTCAACTCTATGGGCAGAGTGCTCAGGGCTTATGGCGCTTTGAGGTGAATGATGATTATCCCGAAGACGTAGGCGTCATTGAATCGGTTGAACTGCAACTGTGTTTGGATGGCGCTATCCAGGTGAACAGCGATAGTGACCTCATTGTTGATGTGCTTGATAATTGTCCCTTGATCAGTAATCCCGGACAAGAAGATTTTGACAACGACGGTGAGGGAGATATTTGTGATATCGATGGTCAAAATAATTTTTCGGTTGCTAAAACAGACGAAACCTGCCGCGATCAGAACAACGGTTCGTTGCGCATAGCGGCCATGGCGCAGTTTGATTATGTCGCTACGGTAGTGGGACCCGATGGGTTTGCTCGCGTGCAAAGCTTTAGTTCTTCCTCCGATGTTTTGTTTGATAACCTCTCTCAAGGGGATTATCTGGCCTGCATTACCAGTTCCAATGTTCCTGATTTTGAGCAATGCTTTGCGGTGACCATCAACGAGCCCGCACCATTGAATGTTGCAGCACGTGTAGACGCAATGGCCAATAAATTGTTTTTGTCGCTGTCTGGGAACGATACTTTTATCCTCATTCACAACCAAAAAGTTGATCGTTTTGAAAACAAAAATCAGGTGATTATTGATTTGAAGAAAGGGCTGAATGTGATTGAAGTGACTACGCCTATTGCTTGTCAAGGAAATGTTATCAAAAAAATATATGTCAGTGAAGATTCTTCGCTCTATCCCAATCCCGTAGAAAATCAACTCAATGTCCTGGTTGGTGGAGAGGAGATGTCTGCCGAAATAAGCGTCTATAACATGCAGGGTCGGTTGTACTTTTCAGAGGTATTGAATTTTACAGCGACAGAGCGTCAAATAGAGATGGATGTAGACGATTGGGAAGTCGGTCAATATGTAGTAAAAATTACACGCGAGAGCACCACAGAAACCCTGAAATTCATAAAACGATGAGAACTTTTTTATTTTGTTTAATGGCCATCGTTGTTTTGCAAAGCTGCAAAGAGGATATTCCTCCACCTGCTGCGGCTATTCTTTCGTCTCCAGAAGACAATACAGCTTGTCTTTATGTTGCAAGAGCAGGATCAACCGCTGAGGTAAGTTTCCGTTGGCAGGCTGCGGAACATACCGACTCATATCGTTTAGAGGTTGAAAATACGTTATCTAATGCGAACTATTCTGCGACGACAACCTCTACCATTGCTGCCTTGGTGCTCCCGCGTGGACAGGCCTACCGCTGGCAAATAGTTTCTTCATCAGTCGCCAGCGATGAACAAGCCATAAGTGCAACACGCCTTTTTTATTTAGAAGCAGAAAGCACCGCGCATCGGGTCCCTTTTCCAGCTGTGGCCATTTACCCCGAACAAGATGCGACTGTATCCCTTGTGCAAGGGGAGGTTGAATTGCAGTGGCGTGGTCTCGATCTCGATGGTGATATTGATTCTTTTACTCTTTACTTGGGAACAAATGCAGAAGAAATGAATGAAATTGATCTGCTGCAAGACTCAACTTACACCATAGCATTAGCCGTCGACACCACCTATTACTGGCAAATCGTAACAACCGATCAACAAGGCAATCAGTCCTATTCCTTGGTCTATCGGTTTCACACCACTGGGTGATTATTGGCCGTTGAAGGCATTCATGGTATTTGCACTTCCTTGGGTACAAAAACTGAGAATAATGTTTTCAATTTGAAGCAATCGTTCTGGCAACTTTTCGGTTTCACTTGGTGTCCACCGCCCCAAGACAAAGTCTACGGTATTGGGGGTTTTGTTTTCGGAGTGAATGCCAAAACGCAGCCGAGGATATCGGACGGTATTAAGCTGGGCTTGGATGTCCTTCAATCCGTTATGGCCTCCATCACTTCCTTTTGTTTTGAGCCTCAAGGTACCAAAAGGTAAGTTCAGATCGTCGGTAATGACAAGGATGTTTTCGAGGGGAATTTTTTCTTGGGTCATCCAGTAACGCACCGCTTTCCCACTCAAGTTCATAAAAGTAGAGGGTTTCAATAAATGCAGTAAACGTCCTTTATGGCGAACTTTGGCCATGCTCCCTAGGCGTACCTCTTCGAATTTGAGCGTGCGCTTGTGGGCAAAGGCATTTAGGGCATCAAAACCTATATTGTGTCTTGTGTCATCATATTCTTCACCAATATTCCCTAAGCCAACGATGAGGTATTTTTTCATTTCTGCTTGTTTTTCCTTCCCGAAAGACACGGGACACTTTTGGGTTGCTTTATGACAAAAATAGAAAAAGCATCCTATGGAATCCCACAGGATGCTTTGAAATAAAAGGGTAGGCGAATATTTATTCTGCCGATTCTTCTGTAGTTTCTTCTTCTTCAGCAGCAGCGTTTTTAATTGACGCACGCGACGTTTTCACTTGACAAACTACAGTATTGTCGGGGTGCAAGAAGCTGTATCCGTCAGTTTGCAGTTGGGCAGTATACAACTTATTCCCCAATTCAAGCGCTGAAATATCGGCCGTGATAAAGTCAGGCAAATTTTTCGGCAATGCACGTACACGCAATTTACGTTTGTTAAGGATGAGTGTTCCACCACTGTTAAGGACCCCAGGGGCAGCGCCCTGAATTTGAACAGGAATGTCCATGGAGATTTCTTTCCCCTCGTTCAACTCATAAAAGTCTACGTGAAGAATTTTGTCCGATACAGGGTGAAATTGGATGTCTTGAAGAACGGCATTAAAACTGCTGTCTTCGGTTTTGATCACAACCGTGTGTGCATTGGGTGTGTACACCAATTTGCTGAAATCAAGTTCTTTTGCTGCAAAGTGAAGGGGTTCTTTTTCCCCGTACAATACGCAAGGAACTAGGTCAGCATTACGTAGGGCTTTGGTCGCTTTTTTTCCTACGCTTTCTCTTTTCGATCCGTTGATAGTAATTGATTTCATATATAGATTAATTAATAAAATTTTCGTGAATGGATTTGTTGTTGTGAACGTTTTGCATCGTAGAGGCAAAGAGTTCGGCACATCCGAGAACTTTGATCTTGGGGTTGTCTTTTTTGGGCGGAATACTGTCGGTAATGATGAGTTCTTCCAAATGAGAGTTTTCGATACGCTCGTGGGCGTTACCGGAGAGAATACCGTGGGTGCAAACAGCCCGCACAGACAGGGCTCCGCGTTCGATCATCAATTCGGCCGCCTTGGTCAATGTTCCTGCGGTGTCCACCATATCGTCTACCAAGACAACATTTTTTCCACGTACATCCCCAATCAGTTCCATGTGCGAAATGATGTTGGCCTTTTGTCGTTGTTTGTAGCAAATAACAACATCGCTTTTCAAAAATTTTGAATAAGCATAGGCACGTTTCGATCCGCCCATGTCGGGGGATGCGATGGTGAGGTTGTCGAGTTTCAGTTGCTCGATATAGGGCACAAAAATGGTTGAAGCAAAGAGGTGATCGACAGGTTTTTCAAAAAATCCTTGAATTTGATCGGCGTGCAAATCCATGGTTATGATCCGAGTAGCTCCGGCTGTTTCCAAGATTTTTGCAATCATTTTGGCTCCAATCGGTACTCTGGGTTTGTCTTTCCGGTCTTGTCGTGCCCATCCAAAATAGGGAATTACAGCAGTGATATGTCTTGCCGATGCCCGTTTGGCTGCGTCTAGCATCAAGAGCATTTCCATTAGGTTGTCCGAATTAGGCTGTGTCGAGCCCACTATAAAAACGCGCGAACCACGAACAGACTCTTCAAAAGAAGGTTGGAATTCGCCATCGCTGTAGCGTGAAAAAGAAACTTCGCCCATGGGGATACCAAAATGATTGGCAATTTCTTTGGCCAATACCTCACTTTGTGTGCAGCTAAAAATTTTTGCTTTGGTCATTGATTCTAACGCGATTAGATGCTTTTCTTTCGGATTGCAAATGTAGCTATTTATTTTCCTCGAAAAACTTAATTTAAAGGAAAATGCTGCAGATGATAATTATTTGATTAATTTTGCCCTGCATTACGCCTCGGTGGCGGAACTGGTAGACGCGCTGGATTCAAAATCCAGTTCTTTCGGGA
>WTJN01000045.1 GCA_011526265.1 Candidatus Arcticimaribacter sp.
GGTTGGTTTGCCTTGCGCTTTGGTCGTCAGCGCGGATTGAAAACGAAATGGCGCGGGTCGCGATGATATGGTTTTGTCTTTACGCCTTTATCGCGGCAGGATTTGAGCATTCGGTGGCCAATATGACGGTGTTTTCCGTTGCACTGCTAAGCGAACACTCTGCCTCCATCAGCGTATCAGGTGCGCTGTGGAATTTGACATTTGTGACCATCGGTAACGCCTTGGCCGGTGCGGTGATCATGGGCCTAGGGTATTGGATTGCTGCCGGGCGGCCGCGTGAGGCCTAACGGGAGCAAAAACTTACATCTGAAATCAGCGTTGGGGTTTCCAGCGCTGTTTCTTTTTTTGTGATCTCTTGGTGTGAGTTTTTCATCACTGACACAAAAATCGACGAACCTGTGGCATAATGCGCATATACAATGTGTATTAAATTTGTTACCAAAGTGTCAGGTAATTCGGAGGGTAAGATGAAGTACTTTGCAATCATTGCGTCAGCGTTTGTTTTAATGTCGTCCCATGTAATGGCAGAGGGCGACGCCAAAAAAGGCGAACGTGTATTTAAGAAATGCGCAGCCTGTCACACAACCGAACCTGGCAAGAAAAAGCCCGGCCCACATTTGCAAAATATCCTTGGCCGTGAGGCTGGAAGCGTGGATGGTTTTAAGTATTCCAAGGCGATGTCGGGATCAGGTGTGATTTGGGATGCGGACAACCTGCGTGCATTTTTGGCCAAACCCAAGGCATTTATGCCCAAGACCAAAATGTCCTTTCCAGGTCTGAAAAAGGACACCGATTTAGACAATCTAATTGCCTATCTATCGGGTCTTTGATGCGTGAAAGACGCGTGATTAAAAACTAAGGAACATCAAAATGTCAGAGGTTCGTAATTGGCGAAAGGCGCGTGTTATGGACGCGCCTGCCCATCGGCATGTTCGCAAATGGCTGCGATCAGGATTGGATGACTTTCGCGCCAATCTGGGCATTTCATTGTGCTACGGTTTAGGCGCGGTCATTGCGGTTTGGTCGGTTTTGGGCATTCTCATTCTTACTGGTCTAGGGTGGCTAATTTTGCCACTGTGCGCTGGGGCGATGATGTTGTGGCCCGTTATGACCGTGGGGTTGTACAAAATTGCAGCGGGCGAGGGTGAAACCCCACGCACAGCGGCAGGGCAAATTTTCTTGGCCTCAGTCATTATGATGTTTTTGGTTTTGTTGTGGATCAGATCGGCAACATTACTTTTTGCTGTCTTTTTTGGTTTGCGGCCATTTGATGGATTTGCAGAGTCGTTGATTACAATTTTTTCCACTCCACTTGGGTTGTTATTTATTTTGGTAGGCTCGGCTGTTGGAGGAATTTTCGCCTCCTTCGCCTTTGCCATCTCGGCGTTTTCCTTTCCCATGTTGATACACCGCGAAATCGACAGCTTTTCTGCAATGGGGCTTAGTTTTTCGGCCGTAACACAAAACATTGCGCTGACTGTTATGTGGGCCGTGGTTTTGACAGGGCTATGTGCCGCGGCGTTTCTGTCGGGATTTTTGCTGATGATCCCGCTCTTTCCTGTGCTGGGTTATGCGACTTGGCACGCTTACTTTGATCTCTTTGAAAGTGACTAAAATGCAAAATGCTCAATTGTTGAATTTTGAAAAATACTCTGAAACCGTCGTGTTCAATGAAAAGACGATGCCAGATGCCTTAAAGAGAGAGCATTGCACAAAAACGGGTGTTTGGGGGCAAATCATCGTCTGCGATGGCACTTTGCTTTATCTAAGAGAGGATCGTCCCGCCCAGGTGGTGACCAAGGAGCATCCTGCAATCATTTATCCAACTGAACGTCATTCCGTACAACCAAAGGGCCGTGTTCAATTCCGCGTGGAATTTTTCCGCGACCCAAATGCAAGCGGAGGGGAACATGCGTGACGCAGCATTAGGATGTCAGGTCGCCATTTTGCTTTTGCTATTTGCCTTTGGCGTTTTGATTTTTGGGATGGCGGATCAGGGTATATTTTCGCTGCACGGTTTTCTGATTGCGCTGGTTGCGGGATTTGGGGCGCTTAAGCTTATCGACAAATTGACAGATCCTGATCCGATTATCCCGCTAGAATACAAAGATGACGTGATCAAATTTGGTGTTTTGGCCTGTTTTCTTTGGGGTTTGATCGGCTTTACAATTGGTGATGTGCTTGCATGGCAATTGGCCATCCCCAGTTGGAACGGGGATTTATCGTGGTCAAACTTTGGGCGCATCCGCCCCATTCACACCACTGCCGTCATATTTGGGTTTGGGGGTAACGCGCTTATTGCGACATCATTTTATGTGGTTCAACGCACCTCACGTGCACGATTGGCCAGCGAAACACTGCCCTGGTTGGTTGTGGGCGGCTATAATTTATTCGTCTTATTGGCTGTGACTGGCTATCCCTTTGGCATCACCCAATCCAAAGAATATGCAGAGCCCGAGTGGTACGCGGATCTGATCTTGCTGATCACATGGGTGGCGTATCTGTATCTTTATCTCAAGACACTCGCGCGGCGGGCTGAACCCCATATTTATGTCGCAAACTGGTATTATCTGGGTTTCATCGTGGTGATTGCCATGCTGCATGTGGTGAACAATTTGGCGATCCCGATTTCATTTTCTAATCCAAAATCATATCCGTTATTTGCCGGTGTTCAGGATGCGATGACACAATGGTGGTATGGGCACAATGCGGTTGGGTTTCTGCTAACTGCGGGGTTTTTGGGCATGATGTATTATTTCCTGCCCAAAGCATCAGGGCGGCCAATCTACAGTTATCGCATGTCAATCATGGGGTTTTGGGGAATCACCTTTCTTTACCTTTGGGCTGGGTCACATCACCTTCATTATACTGCACTTCCTGATTGGGTTCAGTATTTGGGGATGACCATGTCCATCATTCTGTTGGTGCCCAGTTGGGGGTCCGTGTTCAATGGATTGCTGACCCTAAATGGCGCCTGGGATAAGGTGCGCACTGATCCTGCCATCCGCTTTATGATGGTTGCGATCCTGTTTTACGGACTTGCCACATTCGAAGGATCGTTTTTGGCAATTCGTCCCGTGAATACCCTGTCGCACTATACCGATTGGACCGTGGGGCATGTGCATGCTGGTGCCTTGGGGTGGGTTGCGTTCATCACCTTTGGGGCGATGTACAAAATGGTGCCATGGATATGGAAACGCGAGGGCATCTATTCCTTGCGGCTTGAGGCGTGGCACTTCTGGTTCGCTTTGGGGGGCACCCTGATTTACGTGGGGGCCATGTGGAACAGTGGGATTACCCAATCCCTGATGTGGCAACCCTACGAACCAAGTGGTGCCTTCACCTATGCCTTTATCGACACTGTGGATGCCATGATCCCCTATTATTGGATGCGTGCGATCGGGGGGCTTTTGTACCTGATTGGCGCACTTATCGGGGCCTACAATATTTACATGACCGTGCGAGGTGCAGATTTGCCTGCACCTGATCCCCGCGCGCGTCCATTACCGGCGGAGTGATCAGCGATGGAACACGCGAAACTTGAACGACATGGAATGGCATTCGCGCTTGCGGTCTTGGGGGTCGCAGCGATTGGTGGATTTGTTGAAATCGCACCATTGTTCACAATCGAAAATACGGTTGAACAGGTTGATGGCATGCGCCCTTACACCCCATTGGAATTGGCCGGTCGTGACATTTATGTGCGCGAGGGGTGCTATGCCTGCCACAGTCAAATGATACGGACGCTGCGATCCGATGTGGATCGGTACGGTCATTTCAGCCTTGCTGCAGAAAGCATGTATGATCATCCGCATCAATGGGGTTCAAAGCGAACAGGTCCCGATTTGGCGCGCATTGGTGGGAAATATTCCGATGATTGGCATGTTGCGCATTTGGAACGTCCCCGCGCGCTTGTCCCAGGATCGGTTATGCCAGGATATGCATTTTTATCGCAAACCCGTCTTGAAACTGATCATCTATCTGTAGCGCTATCGGCTCTGTCGCGGGCAGGGGTGCCCTATTCAGAAGAGCAAATCGCATTGGCCGAATTTGATGCCTTCTCTCAAGCGGATCCAGAGGCAACTTATGATCAAGATCTGTTCGTGCGCTACGGTGAAAACGTCCAGATCCGTGACTTTGATGGTGACCCCAATTTCCTGTCTGAAATGGATGCACTGGTCGCGTATCTTCAGATGTTGGGCACACTTGTGAATTTTGACAATATCGACGCCAAGGAGATTGCAAGATGACAAGTCAAGTTCATGATTTTGTTCTATATTTTTCAAAAACATTTGGCGCGCTTTATTTGTTCTCTGTGTTTCTAATCGCGTTGGTGTGGACCTATTGGCCGACACGTCGCGCAATGTATGAGGACGCGGCACACAGCCCACTTGGACAAGAGGAGATCAGCAATGAAACCCGAAATTGATCCACATAGCGGACAGGAAACAACAGGCCATGAATGGAATGGGATTAAAGAGCTGAATCATCCCATCCCGCGCGTCTTTTCGCTTTGGTTGTGGGCATCAATTTTATGTGCTGCGATACTTTGGGTGCTGTATCCATCGTTCCCTGGATATCATCAGGTTCTTGGCGGCGTGCTTGGGTATTCGTCGCGCGGGGCGGTAAATGATGCGGTGATAAAAGGCCAAGAACAGCGTGCAGAAGCCTATGCGAAATTTGCCCAAGAAGATTATGAAACCTTGCTGAATGATCCTGCGCTAAAGGCGACCTATCAGGATGAAATTGGTGTTTTGTTTCGTGACAACTGCGCGGCCTGTCATGGGCGCAATGGGCAGGGACAGTTGGAGTTTCCAAATTTGCGTGACGACCATTGGCTTTGGTCCGCGGACCCAGAGGAAATTCAATATACCCTTCAGGTGGGCATAAACGCAGATCACGAAGACACTCGTATGGCTGAAATGCCCCCATTTGGTCGTGATGAATGGCTTGAGCAGGCAGATATTGATCATGTCATCGAATATGTTTTGCAGATCAGTAATCAACCGCACAACGCAGAAATGGCGCACCTTGGAGAAACAATATTTGAAGAAAACTGTGCGGGGTGTCATGGCGACGCGGGCCACGGAGGATATGAAAACGGCGCACCCTCTTTAACCGATACAGCCTGGATTTATGGCAGCAGTCGCGCGGATATCGCAGACACATTGCACAACGGGCGTCGTGGGGTCATGCCCGCATGGTCAGGACGCTTAAGCGAAAGCGAAATCCGCCAGATCACTATGTATCTGATGTGGTGGGCAGACTGATGGAACAGGCAGATCAAAACCAAAGCCAACGGGCATTTTGGGCATTTATCCTCGCTTTGTTTCTACTTTATGCGGGGTATAAGATGCATCACGTTTCTTATGCCATCGCCGCCTATCAAGATCAGGTTTTGTTATCAGATACAGCAGGGGCGGCAAAATGAGCGTCATGCATGAAACCTATTCCTTGCCAGATGCCAGATGCGCGGGTTGTATCCTAAAGATTGAAAAGGCCTTGTCGCATGTATCGGGCATAAGACATGTGCGCGGAAATGCGACCCAAAAGCGAATTCAGATCTCTTGGGAGCAGGCCTCCCATTCATCTGAAAAAATACAAAGCATTATTGGGGGGCTTGGTTATACGGCCACCCCAATCAAAGACGCGCCCGCGGATGATGACCTGCGGCCCTTGCTATACCGATTGGGCGTTGCCGCATTTTGCATGATGAACGTCATGGCCTTGTCGATTTCGGTTTGGTTTGGCGGGATCGGTGATATGGGATGGGGCACCACCCAATTTTTACACAGCCTCTCTGCCGTTCTTGCGCTGCCAGTTGCATTTTATAGCGGGTCGGTTTTTCACGTGCCTGCCTGGGAGGCCGCGAAACGACGTCAAATGATTATGGATACTCCAATTTCTATCGCGATTTTGGTCACCTATCTTGCCTCCCTTTTTGAATTGTTTCGTGGGGCTGAACATGTGTATTTCGATGCGGTGGTTGGCCTGATCTTTTTCTTACTGATCGGGCGCGTTCTGGAACACATCATGCATCAGCGCAGTGGGGACGCGGCGGCGAATTTGCGTCGGTTTTTGTCTGTGGATGTTCAGCGCGTGACAGCGGACGGGACGACCGAATTGATTTCTGCAGATCAGTTGGAACCAGGGGACGTCATTTGCGTTGCTGCAGGCGATAGGTTGTCGGCGGATGGTGAATTGATGTCCAAATCGGCGATCGTTGACGAAAGCGTGCTAACTGGAGAGAGCGTACCAAAAACCCTTCAAAAGTCTGAACGCATCTGCGCAGGTGCGATCCTAATTTCGGGACCCGTGTTCGTAAAAATTACCAAGGTAGGAGAGGCAACTGAAATTGGGCAAATGGCGAAAATGGCCGAAGATGTGGTCGCACACAAAGGACGATTGCAGCGCCTGTCGGACCAGTTTGCGCGCGGCTATATCCCCTTGGTTTTTGGGGGTGGCGCCCTTGGTTTTTTGATCTGGTATTTTGTAATCGGTGCAAGTTTTGTTCAGGCGACATTGATCGCGGTTGCGGTATTGATCGTGACCTGTCCGTGTGCCTCTGGACTTGCAACCCCGGCTGTGACATCGCGTGCGATGAACCTATCGATGGGGCAGGGCGTGATTATCAAATCAGGACGTGCGCTTGAATATCTTGGTCAGGTGGATCACGTGTTTGTCGATAAAACAGGAACTGCATCCTTTGTCACTGCAAGTCTTGACGCAGATTTGCCCACCCATGCGCATCGTACGGTTCAAAAATTGGCGCGTGCAAGTCATCACCCTTTTGCGCAAGCACTGGTTAGTGACAGCAAAATATGCCCCCAGGATGATGTGAGTGAAATCCCGGGAAAGGGGATAGAAAGCGCAAATGGTGCGCGTCTTGGCAGTGCAGAGTTTACAGGAGGCGATTTAAACAGTGATTATTCCCTTTGGTTTCGTGATCAAGGGAGCAAGGCCATACCCATCAAAACTGTGGAAAGGCCTGCCGCAGGATTTGAAGTGTTCTTAGATCACGCACAGCGCCGCCAGATGGATGTTTCGCTTCTTTCTGGTGATACCGAAAAATCTGTTCGAAAATTTGCACAACAAGTGGGGGATGTTGAATTCTGGGCCAAGTGCAGCCCCATGGATAAGTCCAAACGCATCCGCGATCGCGTGGATCAGGGGGAACGCGTTATGATGATTGGGGACGGGATCAACGATTGCGTTGCCTTGGCAACGGCGGATGTATCGGTCAGTTTTGCCGCCGCCAGTCAAATCGCACAAAATTCGGCCGATGTAGTTTTAACAAATCGTGATTTTTCAAACCTGACCAAGGCGATGGAAATGGCGCGACGCGCGCGGGCTCTGATTGCTCAAAACTTGGGGTTTGCAATGATATATAATGTGGTCACCATCCCCCTGGCCTTAGTTGGGGTTTTGACACCCGCACTTGCCGCCTTGTTGATGTCCAGTTCATCGCTGATCGTCATGTTGAACGCACTGCGCCTAAGGATGCCGAAATGAATGCAATTTTATATCTATTGCCCATATCGCTTTTGTTGGCAGTTATTTCGTTGATCGCCTTCTTTTGGACCGTACGGCGAAATCAGTACCAAGACCTTGACGGCGATTGTTTGCGCGCTTTGGTCGACGAGGATCTGCCGCTGGTGCGGAATACAGTGGACGGCAAATAAGTGGTATTTGTGATATATGTTTCAAAAATGAAACGGTTCTTGCGAGTTTTTGCTGATTGATCTCGCACGCACTTTGACTTGGCGCGTGTTTACTTGTCTGGATGACGCATCGTTAACAAGGGATGTACGACAATGAAAAAATTTATTGCAATCGCGCTGATCGCCGGTGTGATCAGTGGGTGTGCCGCGGACACGTCCGTGCAGGAAACTCCTCCAGCAGCAGTTGAGGCGCAGGCAACAGAGTCCAAGGTTGATCCAGTTATCATCGCGCTGGGGCTGTTTTTGTTGGCTGGTGTTCTGACTGCG
>WTJN01000133.1:0-3377 GCA_011526265.1 Candidatus Arcticimaribacter sp.
AGGTATGATTCAACCATTTATCATTTTAATGACATAATAAAAACAATAAATTTTTGTAATTTAAAGTTCGATGATAGCTTCCCTTTGAACAACTAATTTTTGTGATTTGAAATGGATCGAGAAGAGTTTAAAGAAAAGTTTGGTGCTTCTGGCCCAGTTATCCTTCCGGTAATCCACGTCCTTGAAAGCAAGCAGGCTTGGCGAAATATCAATTCTGCAATAGCTGGTGGTTGTCCTGGTGTTTTTTTGATCAACCATGACTTTGAGAAGGAGCAGTTGGTTCCGATAATTAAGGAGATGCGGCAAGCGTTCCCAGACATTTGGCTTGGCGTCAATTTCCTCGCGGTTACCGGAAAATTCGCCTTCCCCATCTTGGGAGAGCTACAAGCAAACGGTTGCAAGGTCGATGGTTACTGGGCCGATGATGCACGCATTGATGAACGACGTGCGGTAGATGATCAACCCGAAGCAGATGAAATAGCATCGGTTCGTGCGTCTAGCGGTTGGAGTGGACTCTACATTGGCGGCACTGCGTTTAAAAAGCAGCGGGACGTTGATCCAGCTCAGTATGGGAAAAGTGCGCGTATAGCGACAAACTACATGGACGTCGTAGTAACGTCTGGCGTAGCAACTGGTCATGCAGCCGATGTCAGCAAGATCAACACGTTCCGTGAAAACTGCGGCCATACTGCGCTAGGCCTTGCATCTGGAATCACACCTGAAAACGCGGAGGAGTATGCCGATGCGGTTGATCTTTTCATGGTGGCTACTGGCATTAATCATAACGGCGATTTCTACAATATCGATCCTGAGCGACTGAAGAGGCTCATGGATCTTACACAGACATAAGGGAGAAACAGTATGGCACAAGACAAGGGACCTAGAGACGATCGTTGGTATTTCTCACTAATGGCACCAAACACCAAAGGTGATAAGTTTGCATGGCTTGACCCGACCTCGATCTATATCAATGGCAAAGCTTATCATGATTTACTGGATGATCTAGTGGCCGATCTCAATAAGGACGACATTGATGTTGTTGCGGGTCTTGATGCGATGGGCTTCGTTTTAGCTGCGGGAATCGCGGCGCGTATTGGAAAGGGCTTTTTGCCTATTCGCAAGTCAGGTAAGCTCTGTGTGGATACAGACAGTGCTTCCATGACAAATTATTCAGGCCAAACCCAATCGATGGAGATGCGCCTGCCTGCATTCGCTCCGGGAACACGGGTATTGCTGGTGGACCAGTGGGTCGAAACTGGCGGTACGATGCACGGTGCCGTGCAGCTGGTTGAACAACAAAAAGGTACGGTTGCGGGCATGGTAGCGATTGTTATGGAAGAGAATGAAAATACAAAATCCTACCGAGACCGATACAAAGTTGTCACGGCAATTCAGCCGGGCACAGAATGGCAGCGCCAAGCAAACGCGCAATATCTTGAAAGCTTTAAGACTTACAAACCTGAAATGGCTTTCCCGGTTTAGGAAACGCTTCAGCGACAATTCCTAAAACGTTCATTTGAGAGAGGGTCGACAGATGAAATTGATCTGTGGAAACAGTAACAGTGCGCTTGCCAAAGCGATTGCAGCGCATATGCGTGTCCCTCTTGCCCAGTGCAAGGTGCGCCGGTTCGCTGATGAAGAGGTCTTTGTTGAAATACAGGAAAACGTGCGAGGGGATGACGTATATGTTATTCAATCTACGTCATATCCAGCCAATGACAACCTGATGGAGTTATTGGTGCTTATTGACGCACTGCGTAGGTCTTCTTCCGGGCGCATCACAGCTGTTATACCTTATTTTGGCTACGCACGTCAGGATCGCAAATCGTCTCCAAGAACACCAATCACTGCCAAGTTAGTTGCGAACATGATAACTCAGGCAGGAGCAGATAGAGTTCTGACAATGGATTTGCATGCAGGCCAAATTCAAGGCTTTTTTGACATTCCAACGGACAATTTGTACGCGTTGCCAGAAATCGGCAATGATATCCAAAAGCAGAAATTTCGCGACAACATAATGGCAGTATCTCCAGACGTGGGAGGCGTGGTGCGTGCGCGTGCTTTGGCGAAACGCCTTTCTACCGGCCTCGCTATTGTAGATAAGCGTCGTGATAAGCCGGGTTCGTCTGAAGTAATGAATATAATCGGGGATGTTTCGGACAAGTCGTGTCTGTTAGTCGACGACATAATCGACTCTGGTGGCACGATCTGTAATGCTGCAACGGCCCTGTTGGAAAAAGGGGCAGCTGAAGTGTTCGCTTACATTTCGCATGGCGTCCTATCCGGCAAAGCAGTTGATCGAATAAACTCATCTGATCTCACATCGCTGGTCATCACCGACTCAATTTGTGCAACGGAAGCAGTCACTAAATCATCTAAAATTCGCACAATTTCAGTTGCTCCAATGTTTTCCAAGGCCATCACCCGTATTGCCAACGGAGAGTCTGTCAGCATTTTGTTCGAATAGTTTGTAATCAAGAAATTTGCATTAATAAAAATTATCGTTGCCTGCACTTCATTTTCGATGTTAATTTTATCCGATGAGTGCCTTCAACCTTTCAATAGAACTTCTGAGAACCTTCATCACGGTTATAGAAGTGGCTAGTTTCACACGCGCGGCCGAGTTACTCTACAGGACCCAACCTGCAATTAGTTTGCAAATTAAGCGTTTGGAGGAAGCCGTTGGTTATTCTTTGATTGAGCGGAACGGTAAAAAGATTTCGCTTACTGAGAGAGGTGAGGTTTTGGCTATGCATGCGCGCCAAATCCTGCGGTTGAACGATCTTGCAATAGCGGAACTCGAACAACGTGATCCTGCCGCTATATTACGGGTTGGCTTGCCAGTAGATTATGCAGTTAATGCCCTGCAAACTTGCCTGGTAGATGTCATTCGAAAATTCCCAGATACAAAGATTGAAATTCGATGTGACCTCTCTAAACATTTGCTGGCAGCATTGCGAAGTAACGAAATTGATATCGCTGTGGCATTATTCGACGGTGACGACCAGCAGTTCTTATTTCGCAATTGGAAAGAACAGCCGAACTGGGTTGGCGCAAAATCCTTCGAAATCCTCGAAAATACTGACATCCCTCTGGTCGCCCATCCATATGGCTGTGTTTACCGTGACCGCATGGCCTCCGCTTTAAAATTAGCGGGTAAGAGTTGGCGCATCGCCTATTCAAGCCCGGGAATTGATGGTGTTCAACGCGCAGTTCAAGATGGCCTTGGCCTTTCATGTCTAACTGCTCCGACGGTCAAAGGTGGTATGCGTATTTTCTCTGAACAAGACGGTCTCCCCATCCTCGCCCCTTTGCACATCGGGCTTTTTACACGACAGACTCGGTTGGGAAGTTGCGGATATGCGGCGACAGATGCG
>WTJN01000133.1:3477-7956 GCA_011526265.1 Candidatus Arcticimaribacter sp.
AAAGTGGGCCACTTTGACTGGCACCTGCCAAACCTGGGTCAAATGAGTCTTTACGATGGAAACGGTGCTAGCCTTTGGAATCTTAATGACACTCAGTGGTCTAAAGTTCAGGAAACGACAATGAGTCTGCGTCCTCAGATAGGCGGCTTCTTTGATTATGGCGGCACTTTCAATGGCCTTAAGAATGGTGAGATGCAAGCGATGGTTGGCATCGGTGACTGGATTACCGGCGTACTGGAAAAAGATGGTGCTCCGGTCGCTTCCGTCATTCCTAAGGAAGGCGGGATCCAATTTACGGAAAGCTATTCCATAGGTAAAGGGAGCGAAAAAGCCGAAGAAGCTAAGAAGTTCATCCAATATATGATGTCTCCTGCCGGTCAGGTGAAATCTGCACAAATGTTAGCCTATCCTGGCTTCTGCGTGACTAAGGCTGGTCGTGCTGCCTTAATCGAGGCAGATTTGGAAGAAGCTAAACGTTCGCATCAGATCGATGGTGATGCGCAGGATCCTATCACGCTGATAAAAGAAGGCCGAATTCACTACCGTGACATCCCCCAGCAACAGACGCTGGAAGACTGGAACGACTTCTGGTCCGAGTACAAAAGTGCCTAATCCAGGCTGGCATTGAAGAATTATCAAAATGGGCTGCTATTTGGTCGTCCATTTTAGCCCGCAACATTTGAAAGCCCCATGTCTGAAAAGTATGAAATCCGCTTAAATATTTATGCGCTAACTTGGCGTCTACCAATTATTTTCTGGCAGTTGATCTTCTTTGTAGGTCCAGTTTTATTTATGGTCGCCATGTCGTTCTTCCTAGTGAAGAACTATCGTATGAACGAAGCATTTGAGTTCGTGAACTGGTCACGAATGATGACAAGGGGCTTCTTCTGGGACAGCTACTGGTATACGCTAGGTATAGCTACCCTATCCACTTTTTGCGCTATGTGCGTCGCATTCCCGGCCGCGTTTGCATTAGCCTTTCGCACTGCTGAAAGTACTCGACGCTGGGCTATCTTTTTGCTTATAATTCCGTTCTTTACCAGCTATCTGGTGCGTACTTTTTCATGGTTTGTGATCCTGTCAGAGAACGGCGTGGTCAACGCAGTGCTTGGCTACGTCGGACTTGGCCCATTTAAAATGCTAAACACTGACTTTGGAACGCTTGTGGGTTATATGACCTTGACGTTACCTCTAGTGGTGATCCTGCAAACAGTCACGATGGCCAACATCGATAAAAGCTTGATTGAGGCTGCCCGTAACCTTGGCTGTTCGCCGTTAAGAACCATCTGGCAGGTAATAATACCCTTGTCCAAGACTGGGTTGATCATCGCTGCAATTTTCTGCTTTATTCTATCTTTTGGCGACTTTGTCGCACCTTTTTATTTAGGAGGCTCACAAGAGCCGACACTGCCCATTCTTATCCTTGATACGACTAAGTCTGGTCAGCAATGGCCTCGCGCCGCCGTGGTTGCGATTATGATGATGGTAACCCTTTTTGTAATTGCCTTTACCGGCATCGCCCTAGCCTACCGAAAAGGGAAGGGTTCGAAATGAAACAAAGCCAAACCCTCAACTTTATTCTAGGGATCTATGTTGTTATGATCTTCGCCTTCGTTTTTGCGCCGATCATCTTCAGCATGGTCTTCTCATTCAACTCTCAGCGTTTCCCGACGATACCTTTAGGCGAATTTTCAACCGAATGGTATGAAAAGGTTTTGGCGGATCCTGATATCTGGAAAGCAGCCCGTAACAGCCTCATTGTTTCCTTTTCAACTGCATTAATTGCAACCTTTCTTGGTTTTTGTACTGCTTATTCTGACTTCCGGTACAATTTCCGTTTCAAGGGACCCTATCTTGCGTTGATCCTGCTTCCACCCACAATCCCGCTGATTATTATGGCGCTAGCAATGCTCGCATGGTTATCTAAAATCGGGATGTCTGGACAGCTTTACTCCATTATCATCGCCCACAGTGTTTTGACAGCGCCCTTTGCGATGGCAGTCATCCGCTTGCGTCTGAACCAAATGGACCCGGACCTTGAATCGGCTGCATGGAACCTTGGTGGATCGGAATGGAAAACAATGCGATATGTAATTGTTCCATTCTGCAAACCTGCTATATTTTCAAGTCTATTTCTGACGGCTGCCGTATCTTTCGACGAATTTGCCGTTTCTTGGTTTGTCTCGGGGCTGAACTCTACTTTGCCTGTTGTAGTACTGGAAATCGTCCAGGGCAATATTGATCCTCAGGTAAACGCCATCGGGACTTTCGTATTTCTCACTTCAATGACGCTGGTTGTGCTTGCACAGTTATTCTTCGCCAGCCGCCAAATTAAGGGTATGCAATCATGAGCAAACCGCTGGTAATATTTGACAAAGTACAAAAACACTTTGGAAGCTTTGTTGCTGTTAAGGGCTTAGATTTTGAGATCCACCAAGGCGAATTTCTAGCGATAATGGGGCCCTCCGGCTGCGGTAAGACTACGACCTTGAGAATGCTTGCGGGTCTCGAAGCGCCAAGTGTCGGCGAAATCCGCCTAAACGGTCGTGTGATGAATGACGTTGCACCACATGAGCGAGATACGCCTCTTGTGTGGCAATCGCTTGCCTTGTTTCCCTTCTTGACTGCACGAGAAAATGTTGAGTTTGGTCTCAAGATGCGCGGTGTTAGTAAAGCCGAACGCAAACAACGAGCGATTAAGTGGCTTGATAAAATGGGAATACTAGAATTTGAGAACCGCCATATTTCGACGTTGTCAGGTGGTCAAAGACAACGCGTCGCTCTGGCACGTTCACTAGTGATGGAACCGCAAATCCTCCTTTTAGATGAACCACTATCGGCACTTGATGCTCATTTGGTCATCCGCATGCAGGCAGTGCTCACTGACCTTCAACGCGAGTTGGGTATAACATTTGTTTATGTTACACATTCACAATCTGAAGCATTTGCAATGGCTGATCGTGTGATCATTATGGGCAAGGGTGAAATCGGTCAGATCGGCACCCCCAAAGAAATCTACCGTGCGCCTGCCAACCGGTTCGTTGCAGAGTTTGTGGGTCGGAATAACATTTTGGCAGGTAAAGTAAAATCCATTGATGGACGTTCCGCACAGATTACAACACCTTCTGGTATATTCACAGTGCCCACTAATGAAGTACAATTACTCGAAGGGCATAAAGCCAGTTTTGTGATCTCCGCAGACCTAATGCACATCGCCACCGAAGAACCCTCGGGAACAAATAAGGCCTTCTGTAAATTAATCTCAGAAGAATTTGTAGGTTCTATGGTGACCTTGTTTCTGGAGGACGCTCAAGGCCATGAATTCAAGGTACAGATGCAGGAACGCGAATTGTCCAAGTTCGATTTGCACTCTGGAGATGAAATTTGGTTGTCGTGGGACGTGCAAAGCGCTCACGTTTTAAATGAAAGCTAATATCTTGATACGTAATCCTATCCCTTGGCCAAATGGAAGCAAATGTGCGGTGGCAATCACCTTCGACATGGATGCGGATAGTTTGATCCACATCGCTAAGCCGAACGACAGTTACGACCGGCTGTACCCCATTTCAATGGGCCGCTATGGTCCGTTGGTTGCTCTGCCCCGTATCCTTGAAACCTATCGTAATCTGGAACTGAAACAATCGTTCTTTATCCCAGGATGGTGCCTAGAAACATACCCAGATGTGGCCGACGATATCTTAAAAGATGGTCACGAGATAGGCCATCATGGCTACCTGCATGAGGATCCTATCAAGACACGGGGCGTGCAACGCGAGTGGTTCGAGCGTACGCTCGATGCGCATATACGCATTTGTGGGAAAAAGCCTCGTGGCTACCGTGCACCAGTCTACAATATCACACAGGAAGTCGTTGATCTGATGATCGAACACGAAATGCGCTATGATAGTTCGATGATGGCTGACGACATCCCTTATCGCTTGGAAACTAACAGCGGGTCTCTTTACGAAATGCCCGTACATTGGGGAACAGATGATTGGCCACCTTTCGCTCATTATGATGAGATAGGATACATGATGCCAGTCGCAAGCCCCTCTAGTGGACTGGGCGGTTTCTGGGAAGAATTTGACGCGCAATATGAAGCCGGTGGTTTCTTTATGTTAATCATCCATCCATTTCTCACAGGTAGATTGGCTCGTTGGAAGCAAGTCGAAGCATGGATTGCTGAAACACAAGAAAACAAAGATGTTTGGTTTGCCACCCTTGATGAGATCGCTGATCATATGGATAAACTACAAAGGGACGGTATCTGGACGCCAAGCGTTGAGAAGCTGCCTTACTACGATGGGCCAATCCTGGGAGGAAAGATATGAACGCTGATGATACACGCCTACTACGACTCGCTTACGATGAAGCCAAAGCAGGTTTCGATGAAGGAGGTTGCCCAATAGGTTCAGTTCTAGCGCGCAGTGGAGTTGTTGTTGCACAGGGGCGTAATCAACGGGTGCAAAAAGGCGATCC
>WTJN01000084.1 GCA_011526265.1 Candidatus Arcticimaribacter sp.
ATCATAGATAATAATGGGGATTATGGGGCGGCAGTAGTTTCTGGTGAAAATCTGCTAATAGATGCAAACGCAATCATTTATCCGGGTGACTTGGGCGTTTTACTACTGCAAAACGAAATAGATGAAAAAGTAAATATCGCCGCCGCAAGACGAGCTAAAGAACTTAACGCTTCAGTTTGGCTTAACGCCGCACCAGCTCGCCTGTTAAGCAGTGATCTCCTAGAGCTTGTCGATGTACTGATCGTAAACAGAGTTGAAGCAGCGGTTTTTGAAAAGCAGATGTTGAAAACACTTACAAAACGCTTAACGGTTATCAAAACTTTGGGCAAATCAGGGGTTGTTGTCTACAAGCGTGGTCAAGAGGTATATCGCAAGAATGCTTTCAGTGTGGAGGCCCAATCAACGCATGGTGCCGGGGATATGTTTACTGGCGCATTGGCAGCATCCTACCTCGTAAATCAATCCCTTGAAAGAGCAATCGATTATGCACAAGCTGCTGCTGCGCTTCATGTTTCATGCACGCCAGAAACTAGACGCAATATAACACCGGAACAAGTGAGAGCATTTACGCGTAAGACAAAAATTTAAGTTACCGGAGCATCTTGTCGAAGCAAGCCTTCAGCCTTCAAATCTGACCATAGTGATGATGGAATTACAGCTTTATAAACTTCTAGATTGTTGTTTAATTCTTCAGCAGACTGAGCCCCAGGGACCACCGATAAATGAGTCGAATGTAACAGGGGAAATTGTAGCGCTGCAGCTTTGAGTGACACACCGTGGGATGTACAAACTCTTTCAATGGCAGCCACTCGATCAATGATTGACTGAGAAGCAGTATCATAATTGTAGAACGCACCCTTCACCGGCCCAGTAGCCAAAATACCCGAATTATATGGACCACCGGTTACAATTTTGATCCCACGCTTTTCGCAAAGAGGTAGAAAAGTATCTAATGCAGTTTGTTCCAACAACGTGTATCGCCCCGCAAGCAAGAATATATCGAAGTCCCCTCGTTCAGCCAGTGTTTGACAGACCTCCCATTCATTAATACCTCCACCAATCGCAGAAACAATACCTTCTTCGCGCAGTTTCAACATAGCGGCGTATCCGCCGTTTTCGAAAAATTCCGTTACCCGCTCATCAGATGCTTTTTTTGATCCATGCGTAAAAACACATAGATCGTGAACATATAATATATCTATCTTGCTTACACCCAACCGTTCATACGAAAACTCGACCGATCGCATGACACCGTCATAGCTATAATCATATCTTTCCTTGCGTGATGGCACATTAAACCATTTTCCAATGCCCGTCCTGTCCGCTGCTTCGCTAGGCGCCATTAAGCGTCCTACTTTGCTTGAAAGGATATACTCTGATCGCGGTTTAGTTCTTAAAAAGCGATTTAGGCGCGTCTCACTGAGCCCTAAGCCATAGAGCGGTGCTGTATCATAATACCGGATACCCGCATCCCAAGCATCTTCCAAAGCATCATTAGCTTCATCATCAGAAATGGGCTTATATAGATTACCTAGTGGGGCCGTGCCAAATCCTAGTTCACTTATATCCAGACATTGAGTGGCGAGACGATTTAGCGTTCGTTTTCTTATCATGACAACGATACCTTCTAGCAAATTTCAAAGCATAAAATGCATTTCTTAATGACACATTACTACTTAGTAGCTTAGCTTGTAACTGATAAGGAGGGTAGAAATTTGAAAAATCATTTTACAAACGTTTTTGGCACTAGGAAGCCAGTTATTGCGATGGTTCATCTCGGAGCACTTCCCGGATCACCGCTGTATGACAAAAACAAAGGCCTAGATGGTTTGCTAGAGGCAGCTCATGCTGATTTAAAAGCCCTACAGAATGCAGGTGTAGATGCCATCATGTTTGGCAATGAAAATGATAGGCCCTACGAGTTAACGGTTGATACCGCTTCGACGGCTACGGCAGCATATATTATCGGCGCTTTGAAGGATGAAATATCAGTACCATTTGGTGTCAATATGCTTTGGGATCCTATGGCTTCAATCGCCTTGGGAGCTGCGACGGGAGCACAATTTGTAAGAGAAATTTTTACTGGAACCTATGCGTCTGACATGGGGACATGGACAGCGGATGCGGGGCAAGCTATGCGATATCGTGAACGACTTGGTTGTTCTGATATGTTAATGCTTTATAACGTGTCAGCCGAATTCGCTTATTCACTAGATCGACGACCACTGCCTGATCGAGCAAGAAGCGCGAATTTTTCTTCCATTCCAGATGCAATTTTAGTCAGCGGACAAATTACCGGTGAAGCTGCAGAAATGTCCGACTTAAAAGCCGTTAAGGCAGTTTTACCTGATACACCCGTTTTGGCTAATACAGGTGTAAAGCATGAAACTATCGAAGATGTTTTTGCCGTTGCAGATGGTTGTGTCGTTGGTTCTGCATTAAAATATGATGGAGATACTTGGAACGCCGTTGACCCAAATAGAGCCGCTGATTTCATGAAGTTAGTGCGGAAAAACCGGTAGATGTGATGAAAGAAAATTTGATCAAAGACACATTACAACTCATGAAAATCCCAGGCCTATCTGGTTATGAAGATCGCGTGCGGAAGTACCTCAAAGATGAAATTGAAGCTTTAGGACTAAGCACAATAACTGATAAACTTGGGAACTTAAGGCTTCAAATTCCAGGAAACGGGCCATGCATCATGATCTTCACCCACATGGACCAATTAGGTCTTGTGGTGCGTAGAATAGATGAAGACGGTTTCTTATGGTTTGAACGTTTAGGCGGCGTGCCCGAAAAAATGTTACCAGGACAGCCCGTTTTGGTAAGTGCTCGCTCAGGACAAGATTTCGAAGGTGTGATTGGTATCAAAAGTCATCACGCTACCGGTCCGAACGAAAAATATACAGTTAACTCCTATAAAGATCTCTATGTTGATTTGGGTTATGGATCAAAAGATGCTGTAAAGGCGCTTGGTATAAATATCGGGAGTCCAATTGTTTACAAACCGAGTGCAGAAATGCTCGCAACAGACAAAATCTGTGGCACGAGCGTAGATGATCGCGCGGGTTGCGCAGTACTATTGGAGTTGATACGGCATATCAAGAATGGTGATAACGGCGGCGACATTCACATTGTTTTCACAGTGCAAGAAGAATTTAACTTGAGGGGTGCTCTTCCTGCAGCACAACAAATTCAGCCAGATATTGCGCTTCAAATAGATCTCATTTTGGCAAGTGATACGCCAGATATGAAAGATTTTGGTGAAGTAAAACTGGGGGATGGGCCTGCACTTAGTATGTTTTCATTTCATGGTCGAGGAACACTAAATGGGGTAATCCCACATCCAGAATTGGTGAAATACATTGAAAAAACTGCGGATCAACAGGGAATAACACTGCAGAAAAGTGCTCATATTGGAGCTCTAACAGATTTATCGTATGTGCAGCTGGTAAATGAGGGAGTGGTTTGTGCTGATCTTGGATTTCCAATGCGATACTCTCATTCATCGTACGAGATGTGCGACGTTAATGATCTTGTAGGATTAACGCAACTTTTGGTTTCATTCGTGAAGGGTTTCCCAGCTTCTTTTCAATTAAATCGGGAGGAATGAGATCCATGCAATATACGCTTGGAGTCGACATTGGAACGTTTGAAACAAAAGCAGTGCTCGTTGATCAAAACGGGACCATCATAGAACAAGCCCAAAAAGCACATAAGATGCTTGTGCCAGAACCTGGCTGGGCAGAACATCGTCCGAATGAAGATTGGTGGGGCGATTTTTGCGATGTAACACAATCAATTACATCACACAGTTCCATTGATGCGAGTAAAATTGTGGCAGTTGCGTGCAGCGCAATTGGCCCCTGTATGCTACCAGTAGATCGAAATGGTGAGGCGTTGATGAACGGTGTATTATACGGCGTAGATACCCGTGCACAATTAGAGATCGACGAACTCAACTCAGAAATTGGCGAAGACAGAATTTTAGAAATGGGTGGTAACGCTCTAACAACTCAATCAGTAGGTCCAAAAATTCTGTGGCTGAAAAAGAACCGGCCAGAAATTTACAAAAACACACATAAAATTTTGACGTCCACAAGTTTTCTTGTACATAAGTTAACGGGTGAATTTGTCATTGATCATTACACTGCAGCAAATTTCACACCGCTCTATGATATCCACGCACAAACTTGGTCAACTGCGCTAACAAAAGATTTAATCGCGCTAGAAACACTTCCCGAACTTCGCTGGTCATCTGATATTGTCGGACGAATTACAAAAGCAGCGGCGCAGAAAACTGGATTGCCCGAAGGAATTCCTGTCACCGCTGGTACTATAGATGCAGCCGCCGAGGCTATCTCTGTAGGCGTGAGTGAAAGCGGTGACACCATGTGCATGTATGGCTCAACGATCTTTATGATATCACTTACGGATCAACGTGTCGAAGACCCAAGACTTTGGTATGCTCCATGGTTGTTTCCAGGGCAACACGCGTCAATGGCAGGACTTGCAACAAGCGGAACTTTGACCCATTGGTTCCGCGAACATTTCGCAAAGGATTTAAATCTAGATTCAAGCTTTGGAGAATTGAGTGAAGAAGCAAACCAATCTATTCCTGGTTCCAACGGTATTGTGTTTCTTCCATATTTTTCTGGTGAACGCACACCAATTCACGATCCTGATGCAAAAGGGCTCATTTTTGGCTTACGGGTAGATCATACACGTGGAGATATTTATCGAGGTCTAATTGAGGGCATAGCGTTTGGCACTCGGCATGTTGTTGATACGTTCGTCGAATGTAGTACGCAAACCAATCGGCTCTTTGCAGTTGGTGGAGGAACAAAGAACGAATTATGGATTCAAACAACCTCTGATATAACTGGCTTAGACCAAATCGTTCGCGAAAAAACAGTGGGAGCGAGCTATGGAGATGCATTTCTAGCAGCGCTCGCTGTCGGAATTGTAGAGCCGAGGGATATCGGAAAGTGGAACCCAGCCAAACGAGTGCTGCGGTCTCAGAGTGACGCTCAGCTCGAGAAAAATTATGAAATTTTCAAAAACCTTTACATCGCAACAAAGCACCTTATGAAGCAAATTTAAGGTGCGGTAGTGAGCCAGACTTATCCTACAGCCTCATAGCAGTTAAAGTATTTCCACTTCACAATAATTGCTCTATTTGCAAACCCGCATCTATTCATGCTAACATGTTAGCGGAACTAATAACACGAAACCTTGAATGCAATACTCAATTGATCAAAATCTAACAAGGATTAATGCTTCCCCTACTTCATTGAAGCAGAAAGTCTATACCAACTTGCAAAGGTCAATCATCGAACTTGAATATAAGCCGGGCGAACTACTTAGAAAACAAGAACTTTGTAAAGAATTTGGAATTTCACGAACACCACTTAGCGAAGCCATAGCTTTATTAATGCAAGATGGACTTGTAGAAGTTGTCCCGCAAGCTGGAACCTATGTTGCTAGATTATCCATGGACGATTTACACGAAGGTGCTTTTATTAGAGAAGCACTCGAACTTGCAGCAATTAAATTACTCGCAGATATCATAACCGAACCCCAACTCGTGAAACTAAAACGTAATTTGCGTTTGCAGCGAGTTTTCATAGATGATGAAGACTTTCAGGGTTTTTATGCGTTAGATGCACAATTCCATGCAATGCTTCTTGATTTTACAGGCTTTGAAAAGTTGAATCGAGTGGCAAATAGTGCTTGGATCAATGTAGACAGAGTACGCCGTCTCTTATTGCCAATTGCTGGACGGGTAGAGGAAACTTATCAAGAACATGTAGAAATATTCGGCACTCTCGAACGTGGACATCCAACGGAAGCCAGCAACGCTCTTGAAAAACACCTTAGAAAACTAATGACCTATATCACTCCATTAGAAAAATCACATCCAGAATACTTCACTTAATCATATCTATTTAACTGCCCCTGCTGCCATGCCTTTAATTATGTAACGTTCTAATATTATCGCAATTATGATCAAAGGCAGTATTGCTGCCAAAGAAAGAGCAGCCATTGACCACCAAGAAATCCCCTGGGAACCTGTCTGGCTTGCAACCATGACTGGCAACGTTTTAGCATGCGAAGATGTTAAAAGTGCTGCAAAGAAATACTCGTTCCAAGTTAGAACTAAAGAAATAATGAAGGATGCCACCATTCCAGGCAGTGCAATTGGCATAATAATGGTTAGAAATGCCCCCCAGATTGAAAGACCGTCCACTAGTGCTGCTTCTTCCAATTCCGTCGGAATAGAACTGAACTGATCTTTCATGATCCAAATCACAATCGGTAGAACGGTAAGTGTATAAAGCGCAATTAACCCCACGCGCGTATCAAGTAAGGCCAACTCTTTGTACAACACTAAGAACGGCAATGCTAAAACTACTGGTGGCAGTATGAGCTGTGAAAGAAAGAAGAACGAAATATCTGAATTTCGCATAAACCCAAACCTGTATTTAAAACGGCTCAGACCGTATGCTGCACAACTCCCAAGCAATACAGCAATACTAGAAGCACCAACTGAAGTAATTGCAGAATTCGCAAACCTTTTTAAGAATTCTTCACGAACGGTGCTCTCAACGAATATTGTATTGGGCGAAAGACCTAGAGACTTCAGGCCCAGCCATTTTGGTCGAAAATCCCACCACGGGATAAGATTTCCTTTCATTACGTCAGGTGCCGCTTTAAACGTAGTGGTTACAGTCCAATAAATCGGAAATAAGCAAAGAAAAGCCCAAAATATGAGGACACTATATATAGCAAAGCGCCCAATGATGCGTTTTGGTTTGAATGCTTTGTCAACGGAACTATCAAAAAATATCTGTTTTGACATGATCAGTGCCTCGGTTTCGACCAGCGCTCAGCTAACTTCATCAGTGCTGTCATAAAGAAGATTATAATAACTAGATAGAAAATGGCCAAGAATGTGCCGTAACCTACATTGCTTCGATCTCGATACTCTCGATAAATAAAACTAGTAACACTATCTGTTGCGCCTCCGGGGCCGCCCGAAGTCACATTAATAATTATATCTGCAAGTTTCAGTTTGAAGATGATCCGTATTAAAATTGCTGTAATTGAAACAGGGAGCATTAGCGGAAAAGTAATTTCCCAAAAACGTTTCCAGGGCGGTGCGCCGTCCACTTGCGCGGCTTCATGTAGCTCTCTCGGGATAGCTTGTAATCCCGCAAGGATCATAATCATCATAAATGGAATGAAAGTCCACGCATCCATTACCATGATCATGCCGCGTGCCATTTCTCCAGAACCAAAAAACGAGGGATTATCCCAACCAAGAAATCTTGCCAGTCTTGATATAGGGCCAAAACGTATCTCAAGCATGGACTTACCGATCATCCAGCTTACTGCAACTGGGGAAAGCATTAATGGCATTAAAAAAGCTACTCGGAAAAATTTTCGCGCCCGAATTTGCGCATTCAGTAACACTGCAAGACCAAAAGCAATCGCATATTCAGGGAGTATCGCAAGTATGTACCAGACCATGTTTTTCAACGCATTCCAGTAAAAAGGATCGCTCCACATTTCCCAGAGATTATCAAGGCCGTTGAACTGCCTGCCATCGGGTGACGATAGGTTCCAAGAAGAAAATGCTATTCCTAGAGCAAAAATTAGTGGAAAAATCACCATCGCTATGACGAAAAGCACAGCAGGTAAAATAAAAAGTGTCCGCTTTCCTCTTTCGCCATACAATAATACCTGAGCGGAACATAAACATATTGCCCAGAAGCAATAAGCATAAAGACTAGGTCGCCAGTTCGAAGATTGCGTATCAATGACACCATATTCCTGCAATATTTGCCAAAGAACCGTGCAAAAAAACAATCCTACTGAGCTCCACATTAATAGGCGCCCTAAACGAATTTTCTCATTAGATACATTGTTTTGGGTTACA